>JAGWPQ010000696.1 GCA_028877045.1 Bacteroidota bacterium
GCAACAATTTTAAAAAACAATTCGAAAAAGAAAAATCAAATATCCATTTCATTCAAAGGTGATATAGGTTTTAATACTTTCGGAATCGGTTGTAAAGCTTATGTTTTTCAAAAAGGTAAAATGCAGTATCAGCAATTGATGCTTACCCGTGGTTTTCAATCATCATCCGATACAAAACTGCATTTTGGTTTAGATACTTTATCAACCATCGACAGCATACTTGTTGTTTGGCCAACACAAAAATGCCAGACAATAAAAAATGTTGCAGTAAATAAACAATACACATTCGTTCAAAAAGATGCAACCAATGATTTTAATTACGAAACATATTTTCCAAAACAAAATTCTATTCTTGTATCTGCCGATGATAAATTAAAAATCAACTGGCAGCATCAGGAAAATAATTTTATTGATTTTAATGTACAGTATTTAATACCGCATGAAGAATCAACACGCGGTCCAAAAATTGCTGTGGGCGATGTGAATGGCGATGGCTTGCAGGATTTTTATGTTTGTGGTGCTGCCCAACAACCCGGTGCTTTAATGATACAGCAACAGAACGGAACATTTGTTTCTACGGATGAACAAATATTTAAAACAGATGCAAATTGCGAAGATGTTGATGCTGTTTTCTTTGATGCCAATGGCGATGGAAAATTAGATCTCTATGTTGTTAGCGGCGGCAATCATTTGCCTAATATGCATCCCGATTACGGAGACCGTTTATACATCAACGATGGCAAGGGACATTTTAAAAAATCGGAAAATGCCATTCCAAAAATATTTCAAAACAAATCCTGCGTAACTGTTGCCGATGTGGACCATGATGGTGACCTGGATTTATTTGTGGGTACACTTTCAAATCCAACTGCGTATGGTTATCCGCAAACATCTTATTTATTGATCAATGATGGCAAAGGAAATTTTTCTGTTGCAAAAAATAATATCATCAATCTTGATAAAATCGGAATGGTTACATCGGCATCGTTTGCTGATGTAAATAAAGATGGCTGGCCCGATCTGATCGTTGCAGGCGAATTCATGCCACTCACAATTTTTATAAATAATAAGGGAACATTCAAGCAAACAACTATTCCAAATTCTACCGGTTGGTGGCAAACTGTTTTTGTGGGTGATGTTGACGGCGATGGCAATACAGATTTTTTGGCAGGCAATTGGGGATGGAATAATAAATTCTGGAGTTTGAAAGATGGCCCGGTTAGAATGTATGTGGGCGATTATACACATAGCGGCAGGGCCTATCAGTTATTATCTTATACATCCGGTGGCGTTGAATATCCTTTCCTTGCAAAAGATGAAGTGGAACGTCCGTTGCCATTGCTGCGCAAACATTATTTAAAATATGCAGAGTATGCAGGTGTGCCGATGAAAGATGTTTTTTACGGATGGATCGATACCATCAAACCATTGATGGCAGAGCGTTTGGGATCGGCGGCTTGCTTTGGCGACGGTAAAGGAAATTTTGAAATAAAGGATCTGCCTGCATCATTACAATTAGCGCCCGTGTTTTCTTTTCAGAAAGCTGATGATAATATGTATCTGGCAGGAGGTAACTTTTTTGATGTAATTCCTTACGAAGGAAGATATGATGCACAGCCATTGGCAATGATGAAAATCAAAAAAGATAAGACCATCGATTATGTTCATCAATCCAATTTATTAGATATTAAAGGTCAGGTGAGGGATCTGCAATGGATTCGTTCGGCCAATCAAAATAATTATTTATTGGTGGCGAGAAATAACGAAAGTATTTTAACATATCAGCGAAACAAATAGAAAATGGAAATTAAAAAGCTTGGCATATTTTTTTTAGTATCGGTTATATTATTTGGATGCAGTAAAAAATCTGATACATCATCAACTGTAACACCACCGGCACGTGAAAATGTTTTTATTCAAACATGGTGGGTGAATGATGTATCAAATCAATCGGCATATAATAATGTTTCTAAGTTACCCTCAATTAAATATCTTTTTTCAACAAAGATCGATCGCACCACTGTTGCATCGGCATTTGCATTAACGAATAATTCGGGTGTTGCAGTTGCCTGTAATTTCAGTTATCAAAACTCCGACAGTGTTTTGCTCATCACTCCTGCAGCAAATCTTTCTGCACTAACAAAATATACTGCTTCATTATCCACTTCATTAAAATCTGTGAGTGGCGGTGCTTTGCAAACTGCAAGCAGTATGGATTTGATCACTGCCATCGATTCAACGAATAAATTTGCTGTTATATCCGACAGTGCATTGCTCGATCTTGTTCAAAAACAAACCTTCAAATATTTCTGGGACTTTGGTCATCCTATTTGCGGTATGGCTTTGGAACGAAACAATGGCGATAATAATGTTGTTACTTCGGGTGGCAGCGGTTTCGGGATCATGGCAATGATCGTTGCGGCCAACAGAGGTTTTATTACACGTACCGATGCTGTTACCAGATTAAATACCATCACCAATTTCCTGACAACAAAATGCCAGCGATGGCATGGCGCCTTTTCGCATTGGATAAACGGAACAACAGGTGCAACGGTTCCATTCGGAAATAATAACGGCGCCGATATTGTTGAAACATCTTACCTGCTGCAGGGTTTATTATGTGCACGGCAATATTTTAACAGCAGCACCGATGCTGGTGAAATACAATTGCGCGACAGTATCAATTCGATATGGAATGCTGTTGACTGGAATTGGTTTACACAAAACGGTGCACAAAAATCTATTTACTGGCAATACAATCCTTCATTCACAAACACAAATGATATTTGGAGTATTCCTGTAGCGGGATGGAATGAAGCATTGATAACGTATGTGCTGGCTGCATCTTCAACAACACATGCTATTACAAAACAAGTGTACGATGTTGGTTGGGCAAATAATGGCGGCATGAAAAACGGTGCCAATTATTATGGTTATACATTGCCATTAGGACCGGCATATGGCGGCCCGATGTTTTTTTCGCATTATTCTTTTCTGGGAATTAATCCCAATGGTTTAACTGATGCGTATGCCGATTATTCAATTCAAACAAAAAATCACGCATACATTAATTTTAATTATTGCAAGGCCAATCCAAAAAATTATTATGGTTATAGTGCATCATGCTGGGGTTTAACAGCCAGCGATATTTCGGGCGGATATACTGCAAGCTCTCCTACAAATGATGTTGGCGTTATTGCACCTACGGCTGCAATATCATCAATGCCGTACACGCCAACAGAATCGATGGCTGCACTAAAATTTTTCTATTACACTTTGGGCGATAAGATTTGGGGAACTTATGGTTTTGCCGATGCCTTCAGTTTGCAAACTTTATGGTATGCGAGCTCTTATCTGGCGATCGATCAGGGACCTATAATTGTGATGATAGAAAATTACAGATCGGGGTTATTGTGGAATTTATTTACCGCTTGTCCCGAAATAAAAAGCGGTATGCGCAATTTAGGTTTTACTGCTCCTTACCTTTGATCTGAAAATAAAATTTTGATTGCTTTAAACTATTATTTGTCTATAAAATGAGCCATAAAAAAATATTCATTTTTATACCACCGGTACTGAATATTTTTTTATGGCGAATTCTATCTGGCAATAAAAAAAATTACACATGAAAGGAAAAATGTTTTTGTTGATTGCCATGGTATCATGCAGCCTGGGAAGTGCTGATTGTTCAAAAAGTAATAACAGTAATAATACACCACCGGTAGTAACGCCGCCGCCACCGTCAACACAGGTTAATAATGTTGATTTTTGGTTAACGATGGGAGATCAGTCTATGTTGTTGCGCAAACAATCCGATATACTTTCTTTCGGTACGGTTGCAAACAGTTATCCGTTTATTGATATTGATTCTACACAAACATTTCAAACCATTGATGGCTTTGGTTTTACTTTAACCGGGGGAAGTGCTTATGTCATCAATCAATTAAACAGCACTGATAAAACAAATCTTTTACAGGAATTATTTGGTAACAGTTCAACTTCGATCGGTATCAGTTATTTGCGGATAAGTATTGGTTCATCCGATCTGAATGCATCAGTTTTTAGTTATGATGATATGCCTGCCGGGCAAACAGATGCTAATCTTGCCAATTTCAGTTTGAATAATGATATGACTGATCTGATCCCTGTATTAAAACAAATTTTATCGATCAATCCCAACATAAAAATTTTAGGATCGCCATGGTCGCCGCCAACATGGATGAAAGACAATAACAATTCAGTAGGTGGAAGTTTGCTGCCACAATATTATAATGTGTATGCACAATATTTTGTAAAATATATTCAGGCAATGAAGACGCAGGGTATTACAATTGATGCGATCACTCCTCAAAACGAACCATTGAATCCAAGTAATAATCCGAGCATGGCAATGTCGGCTGCACAAGAAACCGATTTTATTAAGAATAGTCTGGGGCCTGCATTTCAGGCTGCATCAATTTCAACAAAAATCATTGTGTACGATCATAACTGCGATCAGCCAACTTATCCTACAACAATATTAAGCGACGCGACTGCTAACAGTTTTGTAAACGGTTCTGCATTTCATTTGTATGCCGGGGATATCAGTGCATTATCTACTGTTCATAATTTATATCCTAATAAGCAATTATATTTTACTGAACAGTATACTGCTTCATCAGGAAATTTTGCAGGTGATCTTCAATGGCATTTAAAAAATGTGATTATCGGTTCAATGCGTAACTGGAGTCGCAATGCGTTGGAATGGAATTTAGCCAATGATCCGTCTTACGGTCCACATACCGTTGGTGGTTGCAATACCTGTAAAGGTGCAGTAACTATCGGTTCATCAATAATAAGAAATGTTGGTTATTATATTATTGCACATGCTTCGAAATTTGTTCCTGCCGGTTCTTCCAGGATCTACAGTAATATTTCGGGTAGTTTAAATAATGTTGCTTTTTTAACACCAACAGGACAAAAAGTATTGATTGTTGAGAATGATGGAGCCAATGCAACATCATTCAATATCCGCTTCAATGGAAAATGGGTAACAACAGCTTTGCCTGCAGGTGCAGTTGGAACTTATGTCTGGTAGAATATTTTCATTGTATAATAAAATAGTTTTTGAATTAGATAATCAAAACGGATGAATAAAAAAAGATACCATATTCTTTCAATAATTTTTATTTTATTTTTTTCAGTTGCAATTGTTGCACAAACAACAACTCCCCAAAATAAAATTACTATACAAAAAAATTTAACCGACGATCAGTTACTCGATCTCGTTCAAAAACAAACCTTCAAATATTTTTGGGATTTTGCGCATCCGGTAAGTGGCATGGCAAGAGAAAGAAGTAATAAAACATTTGGTTATGGCGATGAGGTTGTAACTACCGGTGGTACTGGTTTTGGCGTGATGAGCATCATTGTGGCAACAGAACATAAATGGATAAAAAGAGATACCGCTGCAAAGCATTTGCTGAAGATGGTAAAGTTTTTAGAAAAGGCAAATTCATATCACGGGGTGTTTCCGCATTGGATGAACGGAGCAACAGGAAAAACAATACCCTTTGGTCGAAAAGATGATGGTGCCGATCTGGTTGAAACATCTTATTTGTTTGAAGGGTTGTTATGTGCACGTCAATATTTTAATCAAAATAATTTTGTGGAAAATGAATTGCGCAACAGGATTAACTGGATGTGGAATGATATTGAATGGAATTGGTTTACAAAAAACGAAGATGTTTTGTATTGGCACTGGAGTCCTAACAACGGATGGGCAATGAATTTTCCGATACATGGTTTCAATGAATGTTTGATAACGTATGTGTTGGCTGCATCGGCAGAACGTTATCCCGTGAATGCTTCGGTATATCATAAAGGTTGGGCAAGCGGAAGTTTTTTTAAGAATGGAAAAACATTTTACGGTTATACATTGCCACTGGGATTTGATTACGGCGGGCCATTATTTTTTTCGCACTATTCTTTTCTCGGATTAGATCCGCATGGATTAAAAGATGAATATGCCGATTATTGGTTGCAGAATAAAAACCACACATTAATTAATTATTCTTATTGCATTGATAACCCAAAAAAGTTTAAAGGGTATGGCGAAAATTGCTGGGGATTAACTGCCAGCGATACTTACAATGGTTATGATGCACATTCGCCAACAAACGATCACGGTACCATTTCTCCAACTGCTGCTATCTCCGCAATGCCTTATGCGCCGCAGCTTTCGTTGAAAGCATTGAAACATTTTTATTATGACCTGGGCGATAAGATCTGGGGCGAATATGGTTTTGTTGATGCATTCAATGAAACAAAAAACTGGTATGCAAAATCGTATCTGGCGATCGATCAGGGTCCGCAGATAGTTATGATCGAAAATTATAGAAGTGGATTGTTGTGGAAATTATTTATGAGTTGCCCTGAAATAAAAACCGGATTGAAAAAATTAAATTTTGAAAGCACTGACACTAAATAATTTTTAGTCAAAATATTTATGCGAATTATTTTAATTATTTTTTTTGTACTGATAAGTTGTAAAGGATTCGATCAGTTGTTATATGATTTTCCTGAGAATACAACATCGCATATAAGCAGTTTCGAAAATTTGAATGCAGTAAAAGGTTCGGGCGGTCAATCAAATAAAACAGCAAAAGGGCATCCGTTCGAATTATTGCATCCCGGTGAAACAAAAGAATTATTGAATATTAATGGCGAAGGGATTATTCAGCGGATATGGTTAACGGTCAATCAAAATCCTGTCATGCTCAGGAGTTTGCGATTGCAGATGTTTTGGGATGGGGAGTTGAAACCCGCTGTTGACGTGCCTCTTGGCGATTTTTTTGGATCTAATCTTGGCAGAAAAGTTGCATATCAATCGGCAATGTTCTCAACAGCCGAAGGACGATCGTTTAATTGTTATGTGCCGATGCCTTTTCGAAAAAAAGCCAAAATCATTTTAACCAATGAAAGTAAAAACGATACCTGCAAATTGTATTACGATGTAGATTTTATTTTCACAAAAAGCCTCCCTGAGCATTTACTTTACTTCCATACTTTTTGGAGCAGACAAAAAACAAGGTCACTTGGCGATGATGTGATCATTCTTCCCAAAATAAAAGGCAAAGGAAGATTTTTGGGAATGAGCGCTGCGTTAAAGATCGATTCGGTTTATGGCGCAACATGGTGGGGTGAAGGTGAAGTAAAAATGTATCTCGATGGCGATTCAACTTATCCATCCATCAACGGAACTGGCTCTGAAGATTATATCGGAAGTGGTTGGGGCTTGGGCACTTTCTCCAATCTGTATCAGGGTTGTACCGTTGCAGATGATGTAAAAGGTGAATACAATTTTTACAGGTTACATATTCCTGATGCGATTTATTTTAATACAAACATTAAAATAACGTTGCAGCAGATTGGCGGCGGTTTTATAGAGGATGTAAAAAATCTGATGAAGAAAAATGTAAACTTAAAACCAGTATCAGTTGATAATGAAAAAGGATTTTATAAGTTATTTGAACTGAAAGACCAGTCATTGAATAATTATTCTGACGGTTGGGTAAATTTTTACAGGATAGATGATTATGCTGTTACCTCATATTTTTATTTGGATAAACCATCAAATGATTTACCGGCACTTGCTGATGTTTTGGAAAGAACAAAAAATGTAAAACAATAACATTCAATTAAGCTGCAATGAAAAAAATAATCATCATCCTTTTAAATTTATGTTGCAGCATATTTTTATTTGCACAAAAAAATAATGGTTATCCAAACAGCATTGCATCCGTTGGTATTATCAAAAATATTTCCGACTCTGCTTTGCTTGATATTATTCAACGTCAAACATTCCGTTATTTCTGGCATTACGCGCACCCGGTTAGCGGCCTGGCAAGAGAAAGAAGTAATACCGTTAAAGCTGAATATTATTGGGATTATATTAATGAAGCCGATGATGAACCTAATTTAAGTAAACACACATTTGGTCCCGAAGCTTGTGCCATCGGCGGTTCGGGCTTTGGCATCATGAGCACCATTGTCGCTGTTGAAAGAAAATGGATCGGGAGAGATACTGCCATCAAGCGTTTAATTAAGATGGTTGATTTTTTAATTAAAGCCGATTGTTATCATGGTATCTATCCGCATTTCATGAATGGTGCAACAGGCAAAACAATTCCTTTCGGACGATTAGATGATGGTGCCGATATTGTTGAAACATCTTACCTGATGATGGGCTTACTTTCAGCGCGACAATATTTTAATCGTAATACTATCGAAGAAAAATATTTCAGAATGCGTGTGCAACAAATCTGGGATGCGGCAGACTGGAACTGGCATAGCAAAGGCGATAATAAATTATTGTACTGGCACTGGAGCCCGAACAATGATTTCAATATGAACTTTCCCGTGTTTGGTTGGGATGAAGCATTGATCACATATATCGTTGCGGCATCATCACCTTATCATCCCATCTCAAAAGAATTGTACGAAAATTCATGGGTGAAAAGCGCAAGCTGGAAAAACGGAAAAAAGTATTATGGTATCGAATTGCCATTAGGAAATTTTGATAAAGGCGGCCCATTATTTTTTGAGCAATATACTTTCATGGGAATTGATCCCAACGGATTAAAAGATGATCACGGAATTGATTATGCAGTACAAACAAAAAATCACACATTAATTAATCGTGCTTATTGCATCGAAAATCCAAATCATTTTAAAGGCTATGGCGAAATTTGTTGGGGATTAACTGCAGGTGATAGTTATAAAGGTTATGTGGCACATTGCCCCGAAGTTGATAAAAGTGTTATACAGCCTACTGCTGCGCTTTCTTCATTTCCTTACACACCACAATATTCTATGCAGGCATTGAAAC
>JAGWPQ010000697.1 GCA_028877045.1 Bacteroidota bacterium
CTTTTCAAAAACTCTTTTGCCCTTGTATTTTATTTGTTTTTGCTCTATGACCATATTTTATGCTTATGTATTTACCAATGATAACTCCCACAAAATAAGACATGCATATTAGAATCTTACCATTTAGATTTAGCCTTTCTGCTACTATCCCGCAAAATTAAATTAGCAATTGTACATTTCTTTATTTGTTTAGTGCTTCTAATTTATTTAAACCCGGTGTTGATATAAAAGGAATGCTCATAAATTCCTTCATCGTCGATAACCAGTTTGAAATGTTTCGTTTTTTATACGGAGAGTTATTGATATAATGTTTCACGATGGTTTCAAAATCGTCAGGGTCTTTACCAGTTAGTTCTTTTACAATATTGGTTGCACCGCCAATATCAAATTTGTTGAGTTGATATTCTTTCATATAATGCCTTACCTGCGAAATCGTAAAAGCGTCCAAACCAAAATCTTTTGCAAACATAAAAGCTGCTTTTAAAAACATCCATTCCGGAATGTTGATGTATCTTACTTTTCGGCCAATAACTTTCGAAAATATTGTTGCCATTTCTTTTGCCGATAAAGATTTAGGACCAGTCAGGCGAAGCTTTTGCCCATAATATGGCGCAGGATTTTTTAATAATGATGCAATTACCAAACCCAGATCTTCGTTCGAAATTGCAGGGTTCCTCCCTTTACCAAAAGGTAATGGCATTATACCAAGTTGAATGGCAAACTCCGTTACAAAAAAAGTATTATCTGCAAAGAAAACTGGTGTTAAATGAATAACGTTTATTTTTTCTTTTTCAAATAAATAGTAAGCTGCTTTTGTTTCATTTGTGTGAATACTTTTCTCGTCATCAAATTCGGCTAACCATTGTCCCATATTTACAACAGCTTCAATATTGGTCTCTTTCGCAGCTTTGATAAAGGTCTTAGTATTTCCCAAAAGATTTGGCATAAACGGATGGCAATAGTAAACCCGTTTAACATCCGATAATGCATTTTTTAAATCATCATAATTAGTAAGATCTCCCGGTGCAATTTCAGCACCCATTTTTTCCAACTCCAGTGCTTTTGCACTTCTTGAACGAACAAATATTTTAACAGGATAACCATCTTTCAATAATTGCGAAGCAGCCTGAAATCCTGTTTTGCCTGTGGCAGATGTGATTAAAACTTTTTCTTTCATTTTTATTGAATTATATTTTTTTATTGAATAATAATTGCCTGATAGATGCCAGATGAGAAAACAAAACCAACGGCACTAAACAAGCCGGTAATAAAATAAAAGGGAAATGTATGATGGCTATATTAGGTTGATCGAAAGCAAATCGTTGCAATGTGCCCGGTACAGAAAGAATTGCATTAATGGCAATATTGAGAACCAATGCAAGACAAATAAAATTCCAAATGATAATAATTGATGCATTGATTTTCTTTTTTACAAAACCAAAGTAAAAGATAATCGGTGCCGACAGTCCCGAAAATATATCAAAATTCCTTCCTTCAAAAGTCATTAATTGCGGGATTGCTTTATTGATAAATAACCAGAATAAAATCAGTTCAACAGGAATTCTTATGACATGAAAAATGGTAAGTGTTTTAATATTCATACCATCAATAAATTGTTTGCCTTTCTTTGAATTGAAAAGCACTACAATAGAAACCAGCGGCGGTATAAGAAGTAAAGCAAATCGTGGAGGAAATGTTTGGGTAACTGTATAAAAGCCGGAAATACTGATGATAGCCTGCAGTGCAGCCCATATCGAAACTACGGTAAGAAATATTTTTGATCGATTGGTTGCTTTATAAAAAATAAATAAAGCCAACAAGAATGTAAGTGCAAAAACTGCATAAACATAAAAAGGTAAATGTTCCATTGCATTAAAATTTAGGATGCAAAGGACGATGATGAAAATGTATAAACACTTGCCAAATGGCAAGAAATAAAATGACTACTGTTTTTTAGAAAACTCTTTTCTTATTCTGCTCAGCGAAGTGTCGGTAATACCAAGATAAGATGCGATATGTTTTAATTGAGCATATTGAAATATTTCTTTGTTGCTGTTAATTAAGTTGGCATAGCGTTCTTCGGCACTTTTATTTATCAGCGATAATGTTCTTTGTTTAAAAGCAACAAATTCTTTAACCAGCATAGCACGCCCGAATTCTCTGAATTCGGGGACAGAATGAAAAAGCATATTCAGTTTATCATAAGTTATTGAATAGCCTTTGCAATCTGTTACTGCCTGTATATTCTCGGTAGAGATAGTGCGCATAAAAAATGAAGATGCTTCAAACACCGCTCTGTTTTTAGGGTAAAAATAGGTTGTTACTTCATAACCGTTTATATCAAAAGTAAATGCCCGCATAAAACCTTCTTCCAAAAACAAATAGTCGTTGCTTATTTTACCTTCTTTAAGGAAATAATCATTTTTAGTAAAACTTCTTAATTCAAAATGTGATGCAATATCAGCCAGTATTTGTGTTGATACAGGTAAGTTACTCTGAATGAAATTTATCAGAGGCTCTTTATTTTCATTTGTAAAGCCTGTCATTCAGTTTGATTGAATTATTTTGTTTCAATATACATTTCAGGAAGATCAACATATGCTCCGCTTTCTTGTTTTATGGCTTTTACATGCGTATCAAATACATTTAAAATTATGTTTTTATTGCAATGTTGTTTCAACGATCTGTATAACGGTTTGCCTGTTATTTTGATAAGCCTCCCAAACAGAAACACACCATTGTTGTATCATATCATCTCTTTCTTTGCCTGCAGGTTTTGCCAAAACATCCGAAACATTTATGTTGCCTCTTTTTGCGGGTAAAATAATTGCCGGCCATGCCGTTTTATTCTTTGCCATTTGCACATGTGCAAGCTGCACTTCTCTGCCCGTATATTTTTTTTCAATAAATAAATACAAACCTGCTAAGGCAAATATTATTTTGATTGGTTTGGTATTAATATCAGCCGTTTGTGCAGCATACGCATCAACAATATGCTGATGAATAAAATACTTATCGTGAAGTGATAAAGTATAAAATGAAAGTTCATGAAATTGTTCTTCTGCTGTCATCTTACATTTGTAAATACTTTTGTTTTGCTTTGCAATCAATGTCTGCCATCATTTATTGAAAACGCCCCACACCTTCAATTTTTCTGTACGGCTTTTTAAAAAAGTCACCCACTGTTTCATTAAATTGGTCTTTATAAAAAATGGGGGTTGAATGACCTGAATCAGGTATGATCCATAAATACGATTTAGAAATCGATGCTGCGATAAGCATGGTATGCTGCGGAAGTAATACATCATGATCGCCGCCAATAACAAGTGTAGGGCATTGAATATTTTTTAGTTGTTCAATAGCTATATGCGGCTCATAGGATAATAAGTGAGCAAGCTTGCGTTCATGTTTAACTTTTGGCGTTTGCTCCATTTTTTTTAAAGTATCGTTATAC
>JAGWPQ010000698.1 GCA_028877045.1 Bacteroidota bacterium
CCAATATCCCATTCGGGAGCTTTGGCAACAATGTCTTCTAATTTTTTATTCCAATCTTTTTCTTTCGCAATTTTTCTTCCGGGTTTATAAAAAGGTTGAAACCAGAAAGGTGCTTTTTTTGCAGTGATACCGCTTAGATCGCCGGCATAATAACCGGCACTTTTTTTCTGCAGATCGGTACTGCCGCCCAATGTTAGCCAACCGCGTCCGATGGAACCAATCGGCAAATGTTCGTAATGACGAAGACTTAACAATTGCTTTACCATTACAACTTTATTACCCTGCAACAGATCGTTAGTAACCGGAATATATTTACTTGCAGCTTCGGATGTGCCCGACGATAAAGCATAATATTTGATTTTGCCAGGCCAGCAAACATCCGGAACACCTTCTAAAGTTTTATGCCACCAATCTTTATAAATTGAACTGTAATTATACGTAGGAACCAATTCCTGGAACTTTTTGCCCGGATGTTTACTTACCAAAATATCATCGAAATGAAATTTTTGGCCAAACTCCGTAAACCTTGCACGCCGTAATAATTTCTTTAAAACTTTTATTTGCTGGCGGCGCGGACTGTTTTCGGGTAAATGCAATGCCTTTAAAATTCGTTGAGGAAGTTTTATATCGAAAATGGCCATTGCTTAAAAGTTAGTTTATTTGTTTATTTAAGCCACGAAGCTAAAATATTTGAGGCAAATACGATAATCCATTCATCAATAAATAAAAAGTATCATGCTTGCCGATAATTGTAATTTATACTTTTTCGAAGATAGAATTTAATTGCCAATAGTTTCGCCAAAACCTTTTTTAGAATCGCTGCCAACAATGCTTTTACTGCCTGCGGCATGAAAACGAAAACTGGCAGATGGAACAGACTGCATCAATGAAATAATTTCGGAATATTTTAAACTGCCTTCGCAAAAAATAACTTTTCTGGCATTTGATCTTTCAATTGACAAAATGTTGTTGTTCTCCGGCATAATCAGGTTTTTATTTTCAAATCCTGCTTTTTGTAAGATCAACGAAACTTCCTGCTGTTCTGCCACTGAACCAATGATGAAAGTTTTTTCGTTTTTATTTTGAAAAGATGACACAAAATGAAACAAGGGTGCCAACAAAGCCACAATAGTTCTTATGCCAATAGCGGCTTTGATGAATACTGAAAAAATAAAAGAAGCGATTCGGTTATAATGTTTACCAACAAAAACATTCATGGCGTTGTAAAACATGCGCACATAATTTATGTTTTGTTTTTTAACGCTTTCACCTTTGAAATGAATGATAGTTGTTTCGCCCAAATAATAAATCGAATATCCTGCTTGTTGAATTCGATAACTGAGGTCTATGTCTTCGCCGTACATAAAAAAACTTTCATCAAAGCCTTTCACTTTTTCGAGCACTTCTTTTTTGATCATCATGAATGCTCCGGCAAGTACATCGATCTCCTGCATTTGATGTTGGTCTAAATTCCCGAGCGCATAACGATTGAATATTTTGGATGAAGGAAATAAACTTGCTAATCCGATCAATTTATAAAAAGAAGATAGCGGCGACGGAAACGATCTTTTACTTTCGGGTAAAAAATTTCCGCTGCCATCAATCATGCGAACGCCTGCTGCACCAGCGTTTTCGGTGTTTTCTAAAAAAGTGATACAATGCGTAAAACAATCTTCGGCAACAATTGTATCGGGATTTAAGAACAAAATAAATTTTCCTTTGGCTTGTTGCAATGCAATATTATTTGCTTTGCCAAAGCCCAGGTTTTTTTCGTTCGTCAAAAAAATAACGGAAGGAAAAAGTAGTTGTAAATATTCAACACTACCATCCTGAGAATTATTATCGATGACAATAATTTCTGCATCGATGCCGGAAATGCCTTTTTGTACCGAGCATAAACATTGCTCCAGAAAATGTTTTACGTTGTAATTAACTATGATGACAGATAAAACCAACTGGCTGATTTAACGGATACGAATTAAGTTGTTTTTATTTTATTGAACAAAAACATATTAATAGCTGAATAAGGTACAAAGCGTTGAAGAGTGCGACGCCGGTAAAGCTGAACAGAATTACAAAAGCCAAGTACAAAAAAAATTAATTACATATTTCTCCGGTACTGCCCGCCTACTTCGTACAATGCATGTGTGATTTGTCCGAGCGAACAATATTTTACGGTGTCCATCAATGCCTCAAATAAATTTTCGTTGTTAATGGCAACTGTTTTTAAATGATTTAATTTTTCGGCCGAAACATTTTTATTGCGCTGATGAAATGCATGCAGATTTTGAATTTGCTGTTCTTTTTCTTCTTTGGTTGAACGAATGATTTCGGTTGGCAAAATGGTTGGGCTTCCTTTTTTATTTAAGAAAGTATTTACGCCAACGATCGGCAACTCGCCGGTATGTTTTAATGTTTCGTAATACAAACTTTCTTCCTGAATTTTATTTCGCTGATACATTCTTTCCATCGCACCCAATACGCCGCCGCGTTCGTTGATGCGGTCAAACTCAGTCAGTACGGCCTCTTCAACAAGATCGGTCAATTCTTCAATGGCAAAACTTCCCTGAATGAAATTTTCTGTAACTGCTGATCCCAGCTCACGATTAATAATTAATTGAATAGCCATCGCACGACGCACACTTTCTTCGGTTGGTGTAGTGATGGCTTCGTCGTAAGCATTTGTGTGCAACGAATTGCAATTATCATAAATGGCATACAATGCCTGCAATGTGGTACGGATATCATTGAAATCAATTTCCTGCGCATGCAAAGAACGACCGGAAGTTTGAATATGATACTTCAACATCTGGCTGCGTTTGTTGGCCTTGTATTTATATCGCATTGCCTTTGCCCAAATTCTTCTTGCCACACGACCGATCACACTATATTCGGGATCCATGCCATTGCTGAAAAAGAAAGATAAGTTGCCGGCAAAATCATCAATATTCATTCCACGACTTAAATAATATTCTACATAAGTAAATCCATTGGATAAAGTGAATGCTAATTGTGTGATTGGATTAGCGCCAGCCTCTGCAATATGATAACCGCTGATGCTTACGCTGTAAAAATTTCGGACGCAATTATCAATAAAATATTGTTGCACATCGCCCATTAATTTTAATGCAAATTCTGTTGAGAAGATGCAGGTATTTTGTGCCTGATCTTCTTTTAAAATATCGGCCTGCACTGTTCCGCGAACTTGTGATAATGCTTTTGCTTTAATTTTTTCGTACACATCTTTTGGCAACACTTCGTCACCACTCAATCCTAATAATTTTAATCCTAAACTATTATTGCCTTCAGGCAATCTTTCTGGTGATGATGGATTGTAATAGATCGGTTTGTTTGAAATTTTAAATTTGGAATGCGAAATTTTTTCAACTTCATTCCATAAATTATTTTCAGCAATATATTTTTCGCATTCCTGATCGATCGCTGCATTCATAAAAAATGCAAGGATGATAGCTGCCGGACCGTTGATGGTCATGCTCACAGAAGTTTTCGGATCGCACAAATCGAAGCCACTGTATAATTTTTTGGCATCATCAACTGTAGCAATACTAACACCACTGTTACCAACTTTTCCATAAATATCAGGTCGTTTATCAGGGTCTTCGCCATACAATGTAACACTGTCAAATGCAGTACTGAGGCGGATTGCAGGCTGTCCGATAGAAACATAATGAAAGCGTTTGTTGGTTCTTTCCGGTCCGCCTTCACCAGCAAACATTCTGGTTGGATCTTCACCTTCGCGTTTTAAAGGAAATACGCCTGCAGTAAATGGAAAATGGCCGGGAACATTTTCCTGTGCCTGCCATTTTAAAATATCGCCCCAATCTTTATACTTCGGCAAAACCACTTTTGAAATTCTTGTCCCCGATAAACTGGTGCGGAACATTTCCTGCTGAAAAATTTTATCCCGCACTTTGTATTGATAAAAATCTTGTTGATATGCTTTTATTTTTTCGGGCCAGTTGGTAATTAATTTTTTTGCGACAGGTGTTAGCTGTTCTGTATAAAAATTAATTTGTTGCTGAATCGATTCAACCAATGCATCATCATTTTTCTTTTTAAATATTTCCAACGCACCATTTAATTGATAGAGTTTTGAAGCAATGGAAGATTGTTCTTTTACAAGCTGATCATAATTTCTGTTGCTTTCAGAAATTTCTGATAAATATCGAACACGTTTTGAAGGAATGATCTGCGATTTGCTTGCTGTATCTTTTATGTGTTGATGAAAATCGATTTTACCAAATTGAATATTTGTTTTCTTTTCGACCGTAAAAATTAATTTCTCGAATAATTCATTCACACCTGCATCATTGAATTGTGCGGCGATGGTTCCAACAATTGGCAATGCTTCATCTTTTGCATCCCATAAATTATGATTGCGCTTGTATTGCTTGCGCACATCGTGCAAGGCATCCAATGCACCGGCCTTATCAAACTTATTGATACAAACAATATCGGCATAATCAAGCATGTTGATCTTCTCTAACTGAGATGCAGCGCCATATTCAGGCGTCATCACATACATGCTCACATCGCAATAATCTAAAATAGAAGCATCGCTTTGACCAACACCTGCACTTTCCAAAATAATGAAATCGAACGCAGCGGCTTTGCAAATATTGATGGCATCCTGTACGTGAGAACTCAATGCAGTATTATCGTCGCGTGTAGCCAAACTGCGCATATAAGCACGTGGATGAGAGATGGCATTCATTCTTATTCTATCACCCAACAGTGCACCGCCTGTTTTTTTCTTGGATGGATCAACCGAAACAACAGCGATCGTTTTGTCAGAGAAAAAATTTAAATAACGACGAACGATTTCATCGGTAACAGAACTTTTTCCTGCACCGCCTGTACCGGTAATACCAAGAACCGGAATAAGGGTTGACGATTGACGGTTGACGGTTGACGATATTCCGTTTTCGGCATTGGTAATTTGTCTTGCAATTTTTCTAACATCTTTTACTTCGCCCAAGCCCATTGCTGTTTTATAATCGCCATTTCCATTCAAATTAAAATCGCATTGTCTGATCACATCTTCGATCATTCCTTCCAAACCCATGTGTCTTCCGTCGTCGGGCGAATAAATTTTTGTGATGCCGTATTGCTGCAGTTCTCTTATTTCTTCGGGTAAGATCGTTCCACCGCCGCCACCAAAAATTTTTATATGACCACAATCATTTTCATCCAACAAGTCTTTCATGTATTTAAAGAATTCCAGATGTCCACCCTGATAAGACGTAATGGCAATGCCGTGTGCATCTTCTTCAATGGCAGCTTCTACAATTTCGAGCACACTTCTGTTATGGCCAAGATGAATAATTTCTGCACCTTTACTTTGCATAATGCGGCGCATGATATTGATAGCAGCATCATGGCCGTCGAACAAAGAAGCAGCGGTAACAATTCGAATTTTATTTTGAAGAATAATGCTCATATTTCGGCTTTAGATCACAACAAAAATAAGTTAGAAAAGTTAACGATTGTTAGTTTTAAAAAATGCGACTGATAAATCTCATTTAAAACAAGTCGAAAAACTTGTTATTTTCATCGCAAAATTTATTATGCCCTATAAAGTAATTGTAGATCGATCACAAGTTCATCCAGTCATTACATTAATCAACCGTGATACAAATTGCAGTGCCGAAATTTTTTCATTTGGAGGATTATTGAATAAATTTTCTATTCCGGTAAATGGGAAAACGGTTAATGTCATTGATGGTTATAGCTCTGCTGAAGATGCAGAAAAAAATATTACCAATGGATTTAAAAGTGCAAGACTAAGTCCGTTTACCTGCAGAATGAACAAAGGTCAATTCCATTTTAATGAACAAGGATATAAGGTCGAAAAATTTTATTTGCCGCCACATGCTATTCATGGAATAACTTATGATGCGGTGTATGAAGTAAAAGATGTTTATGAAGATGATAAGCATGCATCGGTAACATTGCATTACCGCTACAATGCAACTGACAAAGGTTATCCGTTTAGTTATGATGTAACACTAAAATGGAAATTAGAAGCCGATAATAAAATAAGTGTTCGTGCTGCGGTTTATCATGTAAATAAAAACATCATTCCTTATGCCGAAGGATGGCATCCTTATTTTAATTTGGGAACGAGTGTGAACCAATGCACGCTTCAATTTGACAGCGACACCATGCTTGAATTTGATGATACTTTATTGCCAACCGGTAAAAAAATTAAAGACGATCGTTTTGTAATCGGGAAATTATTGGGCAATACTTTTTTTGATAATTGTTTCGAATTAAATCAATCATCACATCCAAAATGTGTGCTGAGTAATTCGCAAATACAATTAACTATTTTGCCTGAAGCCTCTTATCCTTATTTACAGATTTATACGCCACCGCACCGCGAAAGCATTGCCATCGAAAATTTAAGCGGCGCACCTGATGCTTTTAATAATGGTATCGGATTAAAATTGTTGGAACCTAATCATACTTATACTTTCACAACAGCCTATCAATTAAAAGCACTATAAAAATGTCAACGCAACAACAAGTTTTATCAGCATTTAAAGAACATTTTTCTACCACACCGAAATTGTTTTATTCGCCCGGGCGGATTAACTTAATTGGGGAACATATCGATTACAACGATGGCTTTGTAATGCCCGCTGCCATTGATAAAGGCGTTTGGTTTGCCGTTGCAGCCAACAACACGAACAAAGTAAATTTTGTTAGTGTTGATCTGAATGATTCGTACAGTACTGAAACAGATAAAATAGAAAAAAACGAAAGTTGGAAAAACTATGTGCTCGGTGTTTTGCATGTACTGCAAGTAAATAAAATTTCTTTTGGCGGATTTGATTGCGCGTTTGGCGGTAACCTTCCGGTAGGTGCAGGATTATCTTCCTCGGCTGCTGTTGAAGGCGGATTATTATTTGCACTGAATACAATCTTTTCTTTTGGCATGAACAGAATTGAAATGGCTTTGCTGGCACAAAAGGCCGAACATGGTTATCCCGGTGTTAATTGCGGCATCATGGATCAGTTTGCAAGTTTAAACGGACAAAAAGATCATGTGATCTTATTGGATTGTACATCACTCGAACACAAACATTTTCCTTTGCAATTAGAAAAATATAATATTGTTTTGATCAACACAAAAGTGCACCATTCCCTGGCCAGCGGCGAGTATAATAAAAGAAGAAAGAATTGTGAAGATGGTTTTAAATTATTAAAAACAAAATTACCCGAAGCAAAATCATTCAGAAGTATTTCGTCTCAACAAGTTGCTGAACAAAAAAGCTTATTGGATGCAAAAACTTTCGATCGTTGTTTATATGTAACACAGGAAATTGAACGTACACAATTAGCGGGGAAATTATTGGAAGAAAATAATTTGGCTGAATTTGGAAAGCTGATGTTTCAAACACATGAAGGCTTAAGCAAGTTGTACGAAGTTAGTTGCGACGAATTGGATTTTTTAGTTGATGAAGCTAAAAAGCATTCTTCCATTATCGGCGCAAGGCTCATGGGTGGGGGCTTTGGCGGCTGTACCATCAACATTATCGAAAAAGAAAAAACAGATGCAACTTTTAACGAAATTACAGCCGCTTATTTTAAAAAGTTCAATGTGCATCCCGAAGTTTATATCACCAACACAAGCAACGGTACTTACGAAATAGTTTAAAGAAATGATATGAGTGAAAAAGCTGTGAGCCGCGAGTATTTGCTTGAAGCTCATAGCTTTTTTTAACTATAAGATCATGGTAGCGATCATACTTATTTCAACATTCACATTCTTTGGCAATCCTTTCACAGCAACGGTTTCACGTGCAGGATAATCGCCGCTAAAATACGAGCCGTAAACCTCATTCACTTCGGCAAACAAACTCATGTCACTTAAAAAAATAGTTGTTTTAGCAACATGCTCAAAAGTAATTTTTGCTTCATCCAAAATTGCCTTCAGATTTTTCATTACCCGATGAGCTTCATCTTTTACAGAACCATTTATTAATTCGTTTGTCGCAGGATTGATCGCAATTTGTCCACTGACAAACAACAGGCCATCTGTTTTTACCGCCTGATTATACGGACCGATGGGTGCAGGTGCATTAGGTGTATTGATAATTTGTTTCGACATACTATATTTTATTTCGTTGGCAAATAACTGCATTTCCATCAACTCTCCAACCTAAATTTGCTAAACGGTACTTTTATCACCAAATAAAACAATGGCATTTATATTAAATATAGACACAGCTACAGAATACGCAGGTGTTTGCATCAGCGACGGAGAAAATATTTTGGCTATTGAGGAAAGTCAGGATCAAAAAAATCATGCAAGTTTTGTTCAATTGGCAATAAAAAAGATTGTTGTTGAAACAGGGATATCATTTTCTTCTATCGATGCCATTGCGGTTACGCAAGGTCCCGGCAGTTATACAGGTTTAAGGGTTGGCCTGGCTACTGCAAAAGGACTATGTTATGCTTTGAAAAAACCATTAATCCTCATCAACACATTAGAAGTGATGGCACTTGCCTCCATACGGGACAGCCAAGACAAACAATCAGAAACTGGTAAAATATTGTTTTGTCCAATGATCGACGCTCGAAGAATGGAAGTGTTTACGGCAGTTTATAACGATCAGTTAGAGAATATTTTACCACCAACGGCCATGATATTGAACGAACATTCTTTCTCGGAAGAGCTCCTCAATCATCCAATAATATTCAGCGGTAGCGGCAGCAGCAAACTCCAGGGTACTGTAAGTCATCAAAATGTAAATTTTTTCAATACAAAACACAGCGTTAAACACCTTTCAATACTTGCTACCCTTCATTTTAAAAGGAACAAGTTCAATGATATAGCTTACAGCGAGCCCCTTTATCTAAAAGAATTTTTCAATACCAAAAAATAATTTAAGAAATATTTTTTTTAAAATATGTAAAATCAATTACAATTTATTTTAACTTTATAATTCGAAAATGAAAATTTTTTTAACCCCCAATTTTAAGTAACATGAACCATCCATTAACAACACTTACACTAAACAATGGTAAGACCTCTGTTAAAATCAATTTCCTTCAAACAAAGAAGGCTGCCATGATTTTAAGAGCACTAAATCACAAACTTCGCCAACAAATGTTGAAGTTGCTTGATGAAAACAAGAAAATGACCGTAACTGAATTGTATGTTAAACTCAGGCTCGAACAATCAGTTGCATCACAGCATCTGGCTATTTTGCGCCGCGCAGGAATTGTAAGTACAATTCGTAATGGCAAATTCATTTTCTATTCTCCAAATTATTCACGCATTGCCGAAGTGATGAAATATTCAGTTGATTTAGTTGAATAACTTATCACTGTACTTTTTTGAAATGCCCGTTAACAGCGGGCATTTTTATTTATTTCAATAATTGTTTTTGAATAATTACTGCCATTATCTTTGTTTTAAATGATCTGATTATGTTTATCAAACAATTATATACCGGATGTTTAAGCGAAGCCGCTTATTATATTGAAAGCGATGGGGAGGCCGCTGTGATCGACCCGCTGCGTGATATTGATGAATATCTTCAATTGGCACAGGAGCGCAAGGCAAAGATCAAATACATTTTCGAAACACATTTCCATGCCGATTTTGTCAGCGGTCATTTCGACCTTGCTTCTGCAACAGATGCTATCATTGTTTATGGCCCCGATACGGTAACAAAGTTTCCAGTGCATATTGCAAAAGACGGCGAAACATTTACACTCGGAAAAATAACTATTGAAGTTTTACATACGCCCGGCCACACTTTGGAAAGCAGTTGTTTTTTATTGAAAGATGAAAATAAAAAAGATCATGCGATTTTTACCGGCGATACTTTATTTGTTGGCGATGTTGGCCGCCCCGACCTTGCACAAAAAGGTGAAGAGCTAACCATGAATGATCTTGCAGGTATGTTGTACGAAAGCATTCAGAAAAAAATAATGCCGCTAGCCGATGATGTTATTTTATATCCTGCACATGGTGCAGGTAGCAGTTGCGGGAAAAATTTAGGCCCGGAAACCTTCAGTACCATTGGCGAACAAAAACAAACCAATTATGCTTTATTACAAAATTCGAAAGATGATTTTATAAAAGCCACTACCGAAGGATTAGAAGCACCGCCCCAATATTTTCCCATCAATGCAAAAATTAATAAAGAAGGATACGAAAGCATCAATGCGATAATCGAAAAAGGCTTGCAACCGTTAACCGTAGAACAATTCAAATCAAAAATAAAAAGTGAAGACATTACTATTTTAGACACAAGAAATGCAAATGTTTTTATGGATGGTTTTGTGCCCGGCTCGATTTTTATTGGTTTGGAGGGACGATTTGCGGAATGGGCAGGAAGTTTATTATCATTCGATCAACCGATCGTTTTAGTGACCGAAAAGGAAAAAGAAAAAGAATCGATAGTTCGTTTGGCAAGAGTTGGTTTCGATAAATTTGAAGGTTTCTTACAAGGCGGCTTTGAAGCATGGAAAGTTGCAGGAGAAAAAATTGATCTGATAATAAATATTGAAGCCGATGAATTGGCAATGGATATCCCATTCGATGAAAAGCTTGTCATCATTGATGTTAGAAAGGAACCCGAGTTTGCCGATGGCCATCTTAAACAGGCTTTAAATATTCCTTTGCTCGAATTAAACGATCCCGGAAGTATGGCAAATTTCGACGAGCAACAAAATATTTATGTGCATTGTGCAGGTGGTTACCGAAGTGTAATTTCTTCTTCATTAATTAAAAAACAGGGCTTTCATAATATCAGGAATGTAGATGGCGGCTGGAAAAAAATTATAGAAATAGAAGATAAATTCAAAATAGAAAAAAATACAGAAGCTTTGAATTAATTTTTTTGTACTGAGCTTTTGTATTTCAATCATACTGTCGTTGCGTCGCACTCTTGTACTGCAGTACAATATTCAACAAAAAGAATTGCCAACCTTTTAAAAAG
Source organism: Bacteroidota bacterium (assembly GCA_028877045.1). Lineage (GTDB taxonomy): Bacteria > Bacteroidota > Bacteroidia > Chitinophagales > Chitinophagaceae > CAIQDX01. The sequence continues at coordinate 10,983 of JAGWPQ010000698.1, forward strand.
GTTGGCAATTCTTTTAAACAACTAAGTTTCCATATTTGCTTTCATCAAATTCGAACTTCCATCTCCGGTGGCTCCACAAATAATTAGATGGCCGAAGCTTAATTTGTTCTTCTAAAAAATCTCTGTACAATTTTGTTAATTCACCCTTTTGCAAAGTATTGGGCTCGGTAGTAATAAGTTTTAATTCCGAACGATAATGACCACGTTTAACCGGATAAAATGTACTGAAAATAATTGCCGGATTTGCAGAAAAAGAGCCACGTTCTGGACCGGTAATAAAAGGAGTTAATTTGCCAAAAAACGTTAGCCAGTAGGATGCTTTCGGATTACCGGGATTTTGATCGGCACCCAATGCAAGAGCATATCTTTTATTGATGTGATTATGAAATTGTGTTCTGAATTTATCACCGGCAATTAAAATTGTCCCAAACCTGCTGCGCATTTTAAAAATTATTTTATCCATTACTTTATTGCTTAACGGAATATATACGCCAATAAGCGGATAAAGAGAATTCGAAGAATAAGAAAGATTCCAATATTCCCAATTAAAAAAATGTCCTGCATGCAGTTGAACATTTTTACCTGAATTGAATAAGTCATTCATCACTTCATAATTACACACAAAACGTTTATTCAATTCTTTTTCCGAAATAGAGATTAGCTTAATGGTTTCTAAAAAAGTATCTACAAATTGATGATAAAAATCCTTGGCAATTCTTATTCTTTCTTTTTCTGTTTTATCAGGAAAAGCAATGAATAAATTATTCATCACAACATTCTTTCTATATCCAAATACATAATAAATCAAAAAATAAATTCCATCACTGATACGATAGATGATCCACCATGGTATCAGCGAAAGCAAATAAAAAAATGAATAGACTATATAATACATCAACTAAAAATTAAGTAACAAATATAATTGTACGGTTTCTATAAAATGATATTCTGCAGCAATACACTTTTTCCCGGATGATCAGTGTTGTAATGCAATCCACGGCTTTCTTTTCTAAACTCAGCACCTTTCACAATTAAATAACCAACGGTAATTACATTTCGTAATTCGCATAATTGCGGAGACACTTTTGTAGAGCGATATAATTCTTCCGTTTCGGTAAATAACAGATCCAATCGTTTCATGGCCCTTTGCAAACGAACATCGGTTCTAACAATTCCAACATAATCGCTCATCACTTGCTGCAACTCTTTTACACTTTGTGTAATTAAGATCATTTCACGCGGATGTGTTGTACCTGTTTCATTCCAATCAGGAATATTATTTTCAAAATCTATTCCACTTATTTTATCAATGCTATCCAAATAACACCTGTGGCCAAATACCATCGCTTCGAGCAAACTGTTGCTGGCTAAGCGATTGGCGCCATGCAATCCGGTGCTGGCACATTCGCCGCAGGCATATAAATTTTTGATCGATGTTCGTCCCCACTCATCGGTTTTAATACCGCCGCAACTGTAATGTGCAGCCGGCGAAACAGGGATCATTTGTTTGGTAACATCAATACCGATACTTAAACATTTTTCATAAATATTTGGAAAGTGGTGAATAAAACTTTCTTTGCTAATATGGCGGCAATCTAAATAAACATGTTCTGTTCCGGCCTTCTTCATTTCATTATCAATGGCCCTTGCAACAATATCACGTGGCGCCAGGTCTTTTCGCTCATCATATTTTTCCATGAAAGCTTCGCCATCTTTATTGCGAAGAATCCCGCCATCGCCACGAACAGCTTCGGTAATTAAAAATGACGGAGATACACCGGGTTCGAACAAAGCTGTTGGATGAAACTGAATAAATTCCATGTTTTCAATTCTTCCTTTTGCACGATACACCATTGCAATGCCATCGCCTGTTGCAATACGTGGATTGGTTGTGGTACGATAAGCCTGACCATTGCCACCTGTTGCCAACAATGTTATTTTGGAAAGAATTTTTTCTATCTGGTTGGTGTTAAGATTTAAAACATACACACCATAACATGCAATATCGGGAGTTGACTTTGTTACTAAAAAACCAAGATGATGTTGTGTAATAATATCGATCACAAAACAATGATTGATAACTGTGATATTTTTTGTTTGATGAACTTCTTCCAGCAACGCACGTTCCATTTCTTTTCCTGTAACATCTTTGTGATGAAGGATCCTGTATTCGCTGTGGCCGCCTTCTCTGCCCAACGCATAATTTCCTTTTTCATCTTTATCAAACTCGGCACCGTATTTAATTATTTCTTTAATTCTTTCCGGGCCTTCTTTCACAACAATCTCTACAACATGTTTATTGCACAAACCATCACCGGCAATTTCAGTGTCGTCGATATGTTTTTCGTAACTGTCGTTTGTTTCGTCCATCACACCTGCAATACCGCCCTGCGCATATTTTGTATTTGTTTCGTCGGCTTCGGTTTTTGTGATGACAATAATTTTTTTATCGGGATGATGTTTCGCAACTTTCAGTGCATACGTTAATCCTGCAATGCCGCTTCCGATAACTAAAAAATC
>JAGWPQ010000699.1 GCA_028877045.1 Bacteroidota bacterium
ACAGAAGCCCGGGAAACCAATATCCCGAAAAGTATTGATCATCATTTTATATCGTGGCATGGAAAGATCGGAACAGATCGATCGCAGAGAAAAGATCTTCCAACAAATTGTAAAGCAATTACTTTACAATTTGACTAAAAAAAGCAAATCATTGCTTGTCATAATAAATTAAAAAGCCTGTTGGCCGAATGAATGAATTGCCTGATTTGCAGCAGAACGATCAGCTTTTGTACGGATAATTATTTTATACGGATCTTTCCCATAAGCCCTCCATACTGCCTGTAAAAGCCATTGCATAGCACTACTCCTGCCATGGTTGAAAGCTGGTTTAGCTATTACAGACAGCTACCATATTGCTCTATAAGTCTGGAATAATTCAGGTGTAAGTTGCATATAACCCATATATAACTTACTCTTATTAGGAGTAGCTTATATGTAGCTTATATATGGCTTATATGTAGCTTATATGAGGCTCATTGAAGAAGTTGGTATATAGGTATGATGAGTTTGTTACGGGGTTATACCGCCTGTGCTGTATCTAAGAACCGGTAAAGCTACATGGGTATAATACCCTTACAGTTCGTCAGCAAACCCGTTAACAGTATTAAACAGGTTTAGTGAATTAATTCCCTAATGTGTAAGTGACTATTTGAACGGGAAAATTGGAGATACATCCCTAAAAACTTTCCTTTTCTATTTAAAATCCTATCCTTACCTTTGCCGCCTTAACATTTTGGAGTATTGTATCCCTTTTATTTTACTGTTTAGATTAGACTGCAGCTTGTCTTAGTGCGAATACACTAAGAATGTACAGGTATGTAATGCAATGGAAATCAAATAAAGGAGATTTAAGACGGTGGTACTTCAAATCAAAATCGTAACAGGATATGGCCATTAAAAGAGACAATCGTCCCAAACCAGCATTCTCTCAAATTACAATCAGTCTTGCTTCTCCGGATTCAATTCTGGAAAGAAGTTTCGGTGAAGTATTAAAGCCCGAAACAATTAATTACCGTACCTATAAACCAGAACGTGATGGTTTATTTTGTGAAAGGATTTTCGGCCCGGTGAAAGATTACGAATGTGCCTGCGGAAAGTACAAACGTATCCGTTATAAAGGAATTGTGTGCGATCGTTGCGGTGTTGAAGTAACCGAAAAGAAAGTTCGTCGCGAACGCATGGGGCATATTAAATTGGTTGTGCCCGTTGTGCATATTTGGTATTTCAAATCTTTACCAAATAAAATTGGTTATTTATTAGGGATGAGTTCTAAGAAATTAGAAAGCATCGTTTATTACGAAAGATATGTAGTGATCCAGGGTGGTGTGAAAGAAAGTTTAAGCGCAGGTGATCTGTTGACAGAAGAAGAATATTTAGATATCATTGATAATCTTCCAAAAGATAATCAATACTTGCCTGATGAGGATCCTCAGAAATTTATTGCTAAGATGGGAGCAGAATCGGTTTCCGATCTTTTAAGCAGATTGGATCTGGATGAATTGAGTTTCTCTCTTCGTAATGCAGCAGCAACTGAAACATCTCAACAAAGAAAAGCAGATGCTTTAAAACGTTTGAGTGTTGTTGAAGCATTCCGCGATGCATCAAACAGAATTACCAACCGTCCTGAATGGATGGTAATGCAATATATTCCTGTTATCCCACCTGAACTTCGACCATTGGTTCCTTTAGATGGCGGACGTTTTGCATCATCAGATTTAAATGATCTGTATCGCCGTGTTATCATTCGTAATAACCGTTTGAAAAGATTATTGGAGATCAAAGCTCCCGAAGTGATCTTGCGTAACGAAAAACGCATGTTACAGGAAGCTATCGATTCATTATTCGATAACTCCCGTAAATCAAATGCCGTTAAAGCTGAAGGCGGACGTGCATTAAAATCTTTAAGCGATGTATTGAAAGGTAAACAAGGTCGTTTCCGTCAAAACTTATTGGGTAAACGTGTGGATTATTCAGGTCGTTCTGTAATTGTTGTTGGACCTGATTTAAAAATGCAGGAGTGTGGTTTGCCAAAAGATATGGCTGCGGAATTGTTCAAGCCATTTATCATTCGTAAATTAATTGAAAGAGGTATCGTAAAAACAGTGAAGTCGGCTAAAAAATTGGTTGACAAAAAAGAAGCTGTTGTTTGGGATATTTTAGAAAATATTTTGAAAGGTCATCCTGTATTATTAAACCGTGCCCCAACATTGCACCGTTTATCAATACAAGCATTCCAGCCGAGATTGGTTGAAGGTAAAGCCATTCAATTGCATCCATTGGTTACTTCTGCATTCAATGCGGATTTCGATGGAGATCAGATGGCCGTACACGTTCCGTTGAGTAATGCCGCAATTTTAGAAGCTCAGTTGTTGATGTTATCATCACACAACATCTTGAATCCGCAGAACGGCACGCCAATCACTTTGCCTTCACAGGACATGGTGTTGGGATTGTATTATATCACCAAAGGAAAAAAATCAACTGCTACTGAAACAGTAAAAGGACAGGGAAAAGCTTTTTATAGTTTAGATGAAGTGATCATTGCATACAACGAAGGTGCTGTTGATCTTCATGCAAATATTAAAGTACGTACCAATGTTCGTGAAAACGGAAAATTAGTTAAAAAATTAATTGATACAACTGTCGGTCGTGTATTATTTAATCAACACGTTCCTGAAGAAGTTGGTTACATCAATGCATTATTAACTAAGAAAAATTTAAGAGAGATCATTGGTGATATTATTAAAATTACCAACGTTCCTAAAACTGCCAAGTTCCTCGACGATATTAAAACACTTGGATTCCGTATGGCATTCAAAGGTGGATTATCATTCAGTGTAAACG
>JAGWPQ010000700.1 GCA_028877045.1 Bacteroidota bacterium
ATGTATGGGGAAATTAACCATTGCCGGCACTACCAATAATGCCGAAGTGATTGCATCTTATAAATTAAATGCCGATAAGAGCATTACTGTTTCAGGGAACAAAAAGATTAGCATGAAAGACTTTAAAATGGAACCCCCAACTTTTATGATGGGAACTATTAAAACAGGAAACGACATTGTTTTAAAATTCAACCTGACCCTAAAAAAATAAATTATTTATTTAACCCTAATATATGAAGTATATGAAAAAAAGTACGAACAAATTGCCTCAACTTTTAATCTTAATGTTAATTGGTATTTTGCCATTAGCATCTAATGCACAGCAATGGTTACAGGCAAAAGTTGCCAATTTAAGGGCATATGATAAAACAGGTATCAATGTTTTTGAAGATCCAAAAGACACTTCTGCAGTTTTTAACGGATTAGCTGTTAGATGGGGTGCAGGATTTACACAACAATTCCAAAATTTAAAAGATCAAAACACAGCGTTAAACAATCAGGGTAACACAGTGGCTACTGCACAAGCTAACAGGCTCTATCCTATTGCACCTGGCTTTATGACCTCACAAGCTAATTTATTTATGGACGTTCAACTGGCAGATGGTATTCGTTTAAACGTTACCAGTTATTTATCTGCAAGACACCATAATGAAACTTGGGTAAAAGGTGGTTTTATTCAATTCGACAAAGTTCCTTTCAAAGGTGAATTTTGGGATAATTTAATGAAGATTACTACTATCAAAATCGGTCACTTCGAAGTTAACTATGGTGATGAACATTTCCGCAGAACTGATGGTGGTAACGCAATCTATAATCCATTCATGGAGGGATATATTATGGATGCATTTACTACAGAAATAGGTGGTGAAGTTTATGTTAAGAAAAACGGGATGTTTGGTATGTTGGGTATTACAAGTGGTATGATTAAAGGAAATAATGATTCTCTTTGGTCAACAACTATTGCAGATGGTAATGCAAAAAGAAACCCTTCTATCTATCTTAAAGCAGGTATCGATAAAAAAATTAGCGATGATGTAAGAATTAGATTTAGCGCTAGCTATTATCATAATGGAAGTTCTGCAGGTAGTGGTTTAACTTTATATGGTGGCGACCGCACAGGTTCTAATTATCAAAACGTAATTGAAAAATGGGTAGCAGCCGGCGCTGCACAAGCATCTACAGCAATTGCTTTCTCTGGCCGCTTAAATCCAGGCTTCTCAAAGAAAATTGATGCCTTTATGTTGAATGGTTTCCTTAAAGTAAAAGGCTTTGAATTATTCGGTACTTACGAAACAGCTTCTGGTTATTCAAAAACAGAAACTGATACAAGAAAAGCTAATCAATTTGCAATTGATGGTGTTTACAGATTTGGTAAATCTGAAAATTTATTCATCGGCGCACGTTATAACAATGTAACAGCAAGATTGGCAGGTTATACCAACGATGTTAGTGTAAATCGTTTTGCATTGTCAGGCGGTTGGTTCTTAACAAACAATGTTTTATTGAAAGCTGAGTATGTTAAGCAAGTTTATAACGACTTCGTTAATACAGATTACCGTTGCGGTGGTCAATTCAACGGTTATGTAATTGAAGCAGTAGTTGGTTTTTAATCAATATTTTTTCAACCATTGCAGTCAGAATGAAAAAAACATTCTGACTGCTTTTTTATAAGTTATGTTTGCAGCATTTTCGTTCCTGATATGCATTTTAATAAAAACATACTTCTTATTTTAATTCTCATTATGGGGGAAAGTTTTATTCAACAAAAAAAGGTTGATAATCTTACCCACAGTGCAAAATGGGTTGTATCAAAAGGTGGCTTCCTGCGTGTGAATGGAAGTACAAATGTCAGCACCTTCAGTTGTATCGTTCCTGAATATGTTGATCCTGATACGATCACTTGTATTAATAAAAGTCTACCTATTTTAATGAGCGGAAATATTTCTTTGAATGTATTAGGATTTGATTGTCACAATACTTTAATGACAGCAGACCTCAGAAAAACACTCCGGGCTAAAGAATATCCTAAAATGAAAATATATTTTCTATCACTTAATAAATTTCCCGAATTACGATCATTTGAAGAAACAATTTTAGGATGGGTAAATATTGAATTGTCAGGTGTAACAAAAAAATTCGATGTAAAATTCAGGTTTTATATCGATGATCAAAAAATCATTCATCTCATTGGCATCAGGGCAATCAATTTTTCTGATTTTAATCTTTTGCCTCCCAAAAAGTTAGGGGGAATAATTCAAACAAAAGATAAATTAGATGTCGAATTCAGCTTGAATTTTAAAACACTGAATTAATATCAAGGATTTATTTTCGCATAGATGATTCCTGTGACAGTTGCCTGAAAAAAACCATATAACAACCAACTAACAACCATTATGACAGTTACATCCATAGCGCTGTAA
>JAGWPQ010000701.1 GCA_028877045.1 Bacteroidota bacterium
AACATACCAGGCAATTAAAGCAACAGGGATAAAAAAATAATTGACCGGAGACGATAATAAATTATTTTGACCGGAAGTTATGATCAATGCTGCAATAAATGAAAGGGCAACAACAGGCGCATCAATTATATATCGAAGTGTAGTATAACGGTTATAGGATTTTGCCATAAAACTTTTCACGAATTCAACTTTCTGTTACTAACTTATTCATCAACGCAATATAAGCTTCAGCTATATGATCCCAATTATATTTTTCTGTTATGCCATTACGGGATGAACTTCTTAGTTTATCACCAAGATGACTGTTTTGGTCAAAATGTTGTATCAGATCGGCCAGAGAATCAACATTTTTTTCATAAAACAAACCGAATTCACCATTTGACAACATTTCTTTATTAAAAACCGTATCTAACGCTAAAATAGCACATCCGCAGGCCATCGCTTTCAGCATAGTTGGATTGGTTCCTCCAAACTCATGGCCATGTATATACGCATGACAGTTATGATATAATTCTGCTAATATCTCACTATTTTTTATATATCCCAAGAATATAATACTTGAATTGGCTTTTGCCTTCAGATTGTCAGCATATTTATCTGAATAGGGCACGTCGCCAACTACGACAAGTTTCTTTGCTGATCGTGATCTGATAAAACCATTGATGATTAGATCGGCATTATTATCGGGGATCAACCTGCCCACTACCAGATAATATTCCCGGGGCTGTAAACCAAACTGATCGATCAATCGGGGATCATCAGAATACCTGATATTGGCGCCGTAAGCGATCACGGTTGAATCTTTTTTAAATTCTCTTAAATAAACTTTCCGCATTTCTTCGGCATCAGTGATGATTGTATCGTACAATTTTGTTGCAAGTTTTGCAGATGCATAAAAATATTTTGCACCTAATCCTTTCCATTTTGGACGGAGCCATTCCAACCCGTCTACATTTATTAAAGTTGGTTTACGGGAAAGTCTCGCTATCAATCCAAATGGCCCGTTTGCTGCATTCACCACAAGTATGATATCGGTCTTTGTGAAACAGGCATGCAGCATCGAAAAAAAAGAGTGGATCAGTTGACTTAAACTTTTTGTTTCGATGGTTGGGATGTACACCAATTCAATTCCGTTCACATATCTGGGACGTGAATCGAATAAGTTTTTATGGCAATAAACTGTTACCTGAATATTTTTTTGGACAAGACGTTCTGATAATTCTTTTACAAATGTTTCGTATCCGCTGTAAACATAAGGGTAACCTCTTGAGCCGATGATTGCGATCTTCATGCTGATACAAATTTAAAATCGATACTTATTTTTATAACCATTTTTTTTCAGATTGGGAGGTAAAAAATATCGATTACAGATATTTAAAAATAAGGGGATACAAATATATCAAAACCGAGAACAGTTTTATGTTTGAATGAAACTAAAAATCAGATAAGTAATTAATTTCGGTATCAGCAGACGGAATTATACTGAAAATGTACACTATCATCGATTGAATTGAACAACTGCTTGCAGTTGATCTGGCCCAGGCAAAAAGCAATACCATTTTTTGAAACTTTACAAACATTATGTTTATCCTTATCACATTTGCAAATATTTAGATCTATGATTTTTGCAAAAGGAGAATAAGGCCTGAATTCATTTTGATTTGTAGGACCGAACAAGGCGATAATAGGAATATTAAAGCAGGATGCTAAATGAAGTGATCCCGAATCAACACCAATAACGATTTTAGAATTACTCAACAATGCAGCCAATTGCGTAATTGTTGTATCGCCTGTTATATCGATAAGGCAACCGTTAGCCAACCCGGCAATGTATTCTGCTGTTTTTTTATCTTTTTTAATACCTGCTATAAATGATTTTAAATGATATTTCTCAAATAAATAATTGGCAACTACAGCCCAATGTTCAGGTATCCATTCTTTAACAGATTTACCAGAGAAAGGGGCGATGATTGCATATCCTGAATCTGTATTGCTCAGATATTTGGTTACAATTTGTCGTGCAGAAATAGAATCTTCTGCTGAAAAATATATTTCAGCTTTTCTTTCAGCAACAGGAATGTTCATTGATTGAAGAATGGTAACTATTCTTTCTGATTCGTGTTGATCTTTATTGTAAATGACTGAAGTTGTTAAAAACGAAAATCCGCCGGTTCTAAGAGTAGCAACCCTTTTCGGAATACCCGTAAGAAATCCGAATAAAAAAATCATTCTGATGTCTCCGCGAAATTCTATGAAGATATCAGCATTCAATTTTCGCAGTTGCCCATAGATCTTACAATATTCAAGAAAAGGAGAAAGTAGTAAAGCTGTTTTGGTTTTGCGTGATCTCCACGGCCATGAATAATAGTAAATGCCATCTACAAAAGGGTTTAATGCTACTATTTCTGAACAAGGCTTATTTATCAGCAGATAAATTTTTGAATCAGGGTATTGTTGTTTAATAGCTTTTATTGCCGGAGTGGTCATTAATACATCTCCCATATGAT
>JAGWPQ010000702.1 GCA_028877045.1 Bacteroidota bacterium
GTAATGCTGCTAATGAAGTGATAAAAAAAGTTGATAATAATAATATTAACTACGATTACTATGATTTGCAGAATAGATACACCGGACAATAAACCTTTCTGATAATTGTATACTGCAAACCTGAGTCATTTAATATAAATAAAAAATCGCTGTTTTCAACTTTCAATTATTTATATCGATTTTACCAATTCTTTAAACAACAATGCCAGCTTGGGTTCTGCATCTTTCGCAGCCTGCAGTACCTCTTCGTGTGTAATGGTGTTCTCATCTTCACGGATACCGATATCGGTTACCACACTTATTCCAAAAACCTTTATGCCGCAATGCACGGCAGCAATTGTTTCCTGTACGGTGCTCATGCCCACCACATCGCTTCCTGCCAGCTTGATCAATTTATATTCGGCCCTTGTTTCAAAAGTTGGACCCGTAACCGCCGTATAAATTCCTTCGTATAATTTTATTTTATTCGCTTTTGCAATGGAATGTGCTTTTGCGATCAATACTTTGTTGTACGGTTCGCTCATATCAGGAAAACGTGTGCCCATTTCTTCTTCATTTTTTCCGATCAAAGGATTGGAAGTAAAGAAACTAATATGATCGGTGATGATCATCAGATCGCCCACCTGAAAAACAGGATTCACACCACCTGCCGCGTTCGATAATAATAAATAGTCCACACCCAAGTGTTTCATCACCCGTATCGGATAAACAACCTGCTGCGGTGTATAGCCTTCATAAAAATGAAAACGGCCACCCATCACGATCACCGGCTTGCCTCCTAATTTTCCGAATAATAATTTACCGCTGTGGCCCTTAACGGTGCTTACCGGAAAATGCGGAATATCGGCATAAGGAATGGCATGTTCAATATCAATATCATCCGTCAGATTGCCTAAGCCGCTGCCCAGCACAATCCCAACGGTTGCCTCTGTTTTAACTTTCGAACGGATAAAAGAAACGGTCTCATTCAGGTGTGTCATCAAATCGCTCATAATTCATTAGTTTATTTATAAAAGTTGCTCAATATAATTTTATTTTATCGATCAGGTTTTACCGAATCATTAAAAGGCAAATTTATCTTTTAAACTTAATTATCGGTTTGTTTATTTTTTGTTTACGGGCAGCATAACATTGGGCATCGACTGTTGCGTCGCACACTTGTACGTTTGGTTTTTATGGCAACAGTTTGAACCTGGGAGGTTTATTACATCAATCAGAATACATAAAAAAGTTTTGTACTTTTATTGTTGTATGCAACATTACATGCTTCGAAATTTATTCATATTGGCTTTTTGCCTATCGCTTTTTAATGTTGCTGTTGGACAAAATTCTAATTCTTCTGTTTTAATAAAAAGGTTTGACTTCAATCTTAATTTAATAAAGGGAAAATTAATTGCGGATAGTCTTTCTCTTATTTATAGCGACAGTTCATTTGTTGTTTTAAACGAACTAATGAACGACTCTATTTTTATGAATTCACTAATAAAAACTAATCATGATCAGCTTATTTGTTCAACATACAAAATTCCATCCTTTATCAAACCATTAGGTTGGACAAGTGACTATGAACACATTTTTTCAGCAGATGAGATTTCTAAACTTGATTCTATCCTAGATAAATTTGAAAAACAGACTACTAACGAAATTGCAGTTCTTACTTTTGATAGTTCGTATTTAAAGAATGAAAACTTCGACAATTTAGTAATCTCAATTCACAATTTTTGGCATATTGGGAAAAATGTGAAAAACAACGGAATCTTAATTGGGATTAGTACTAAACAGAAAAAAATCAGGATAAGCAACGGATATGGTATAGAAGCTAAATTGTCTGACTATGAAACAAAAAAAATTATTGACAATGTGATTATTCCTGAATTTAAAAAAGGTAATTATTTTACAGGCTTAACTAACGCAATACTTGAGCTAATGCAAAAAA
>JAGWPQ010000703.1 GCA_028877045.1 Bacteroidota bacterium
ACCACGGAATTCTCTCTACCGCCATTTGCACCGCCAAGGCAAAAATGCCGCTGCTCAGAAACAATAAATATTCGCGCCTGTTTATTTTAAAGAGCTGTGTTGCAATGGCTGTGATAATTAAAATGCAAAACACAAAACATATTTGCCCGCATTCAATTCCAATATTTGCCGAAAGCAATTTTATTACCACTCCATCGCCATTGCCTATTAAACTTTTCAGATCGTTACTGAATCCCAATCCATGCACAAATCCAAATATCAATGCAAAGAAATAGATCAATGGAAACTTTGATTTAAAAGTGAACTTCTTCACAAAAAAATTGCTCACTGCTGTTATGGCAATGGTTACCGGAATTAAAAATTCGATCCATGCTTTCGACAAATGCAACACATTAAATACCACCAATGTCAATGTTGTTGTATGACCAATGGTAAAAGCCGTGATCAGCACCAATAATTTCTTCCAATCGCCAAACTGATACCGCAAACTCAAAGCAATAATAAAAAGTATATGATCTAAAGCCGTCCGGTTTACAATATGCGAAAATCCGATCTCATAATAAATCTTAATTGCATCCATGTTTTGCAGTTCAATTTAAATACAGACATTTGAGCCATCAAAAAATGATGGTTCAATGGTAAATAGTTTATTTCAATGGTTGATGATGGCTTTATTCACCGCCGTTCAAACAACAAATATTTCTGTTCAAAATCATCAGGCTGTTTATAAGATGACAGAACTGAAAAAACACCCATTATATATTTCCATTATCGACATCAATCACAATGCTAAAGATAAAGCGTTGGAAATAAGTGTGCGGATCTTTACCGATGATTTTGAAAATACTTTAAAAAAATACAGTAATGCAAAGATCGATTTGAGTCGCCCGGCCAACAAAGCTGCAATGGATAAATTGGTAAGTAATTATTTGCTTTCGAGATTACAGATCAAAGCCGATAATAAACCTGCTGCACTGCATTACCTTGGTTTTGAATTGCAGCAGGAAAGTATCTGGACTTATTTTGAGGTACCCAATATCCCTTCCGTAAAAAAGATGGAAGTAAACACAACTGTTTTATATGATTATCAGGAAAAACAGATCAATATCATTCATGCAAAAGTGAATGGCGATGAAAAGAGTTTTCGCTTAGATAATCCGAAGAGTCATGCAGCGTTTGAATGGCAATAAAAATGTTGAATGTTAGATGATAAATTTTAAATGAAATATTGCTTACGCTATCACCCGTAATTATTAATTATTAATTTTTAATTCTTAATTAAAACCAACACATACGGTTCTAATTCTTTCTCTCTTGTTGCCGGATTTAAGAAAGGCAATGTTAATCCCGTCACACTAAAACTGTTTACCTGCCTGATGATGGAAGTGTTTTTAAATTTTTGCTGGATGATGGGCAGACTGTCTTTTTTTGCAATTACCAGATCGCCCTGTACAATTTCGTTGGATGATTTGATGGGATAAATATGTTGCGAATAAAATGCTAACGAATGCCCGATATTGCCACCCAGCATCACCACTTTATTTTTATCGATCTTATTTTGATTGATATAGTTTGCAAATGCCGATCCTTTCTGAAAAGTCAACAGTGTTGGATAAAATGCAATGTTGAGAAAAATATTGATGCCGATAATGGTAAATAAACTGATGGTCAATAATTTCGGCAATTTTATTTTTTCGGAGAATAAGATCGCAATGAATAATAAAAAGCAAAGCGCCGCCAACCCTGCAATATATTTTGGAATAGACGAAAACGGATAAGCCAATAAAACAATTAATACCAACCACAACAACACAAAAATAAAAACATGAAAAGCAGTAAATATGGTACGCCATATTTTTATTTCATCGGTAAATAAAAGCCGGTATAAGAATTTAGCGGTAACAATGGCAGCTAACGGAAATACAATAAAAATATAGTGTGGCAATTGTGCCTGGCTTCTTCCTAAAATGATATAAGTAATAATAAATCCACCGGTCGTCATCCATTCGT
>JAGWPQ010000704.1 GCA_028877045.1 Bacteroidota bacterium
AAAATATCCATTGAATTTGATGGTATTTTTCGCAATAGCACTGTTTGGGTAAATGGTCATTTATTAGGGACGCATGAGAGTGGTTATACACCATCGAATTATGATTTGAGCAATGTTTTGCGTTATGGCACCGAAGGGAAAAATGTAATTTTAGTAAAAGTAGATGCCCGTCAGCCCGAAGGTTGGTGGTATGAAGGATGCGGCATTTACAGGCATGTGTGGCTTGTAAAAACAAATAAACTGCATGTAAAAAGATTCGGAACTTTTGTTGCTACCTCAAACGTTTCATCAGCAAGGGCTTCAATAAGTATAAAAACAACAATTATTAATGAAAATAGATTTTTGCAAAATGCAATTTTGATTTCAAAAATAATTAATGATAAAGGAACTATTTTAAATATTGCAAGAGCTAATATTTCTTTGGGAATGAATGATGAAAAAGAAATTGCACAATCTTTAGTATTAAATAGTCCCAAACTATGGAGCCCTGAATCTCCTGTGTTGTATAAATTGCTCACGCAAATAATTTCCAATGGGAAAATTGTTGATACTTACGAAACAACATTTGGTGTAAGAACAATTGAAATAAACCGCAACGGTGTTTTTCTTAACGGAAAACTTTATCCGGTAAAAGGTACCTGCAATCATCAGGATTTTGCAGGCATTGGCGTTGCATTGCCCGATAAGGTTAACTGGTATAAATTAAAATTATTAAAAGAAGCGGGAAGCAATGCATATCGTTGTTCGCATCATCCGCCAACACCCGAACTGCTGAATATGTGCGACAGTATGGGTTTGCTTGTCTTGGACGAAAACAGGCATCTTTCAAGCTCGGAAGAAAATTTGAAAGATTTATCTGCCATGATTTTGAGAGATAGAAATCATCCTTCCATTTTTATGTGGAGTATGGAAAATGAAGAAGCTATTCAGGGAACCATTACCGGTGCAAGAATTTTGCAGACCATGGTTGACTTAATTCATAAATTAGATCCAACAAGAAAAGTTACCGCAGCCATGAACCATGCACGAAACGAAGGCGGGTATAGTGATGTACTGGATGTGGTAGGTTATAATTATGGCGATAAAGGAATGGCTTATGTAAAAGATCATGATGCATATCCAAAGCGAATAGAATTTTGCACCGAAACTACAAGTTATGTTTCCACTCGTGGCGAATATGAAAACAGTTGGGAAAAAGGATATGTTTCAAATCTCGGAAAATGGCAACCCGATTGGGGGCCATTGCCCGGTGAAGATTGGGCCGATATTGTAAAATACCCTTACCTCGGAGGATTATTTGTTTGGACGGGTTTTGATTATCGTGGCGAACCAACACCTTTTCAATGGCCTTGCGTTACATCGCATTTTGGGTTTATGGATATCTGCGGTTTCCCGAAAGATGGTTACTATGCTTACAAAGCCGCATGGACAAAGGATCCTGTTGTTCATATTTTTCCGCATTGGAATTGGAGTGAAAAAACAGGCAAGCCAATAACTGTGCATTGCTATACCAATTGCGATGAAGTAGAATTGTTTCTCAATGGAAAAAGCATGGGCAAACAAAAAGCAATTCCTTTCACCAAAATAATTTGGCAATTGATATATGCTCCCGGAAAGTTGGAAGCTATTGGTTATAGAAATGGAAAAGTTGTAACGAATGATGTGATAGAAACAACAGATCAACCTTCTCAAATAAAATTAAACAGTGATGTTGCCACACTCAAAGCTGATGGCTGCGATGTAGCAATAGTAAAGGTTTCGATAAAAGATGAAAAAGGTAGAACAGTTCCTGTGGCAGATAATTTGGTGAAATTTTCAATTGATGGGCCGGGAAAAATAATTGGAACAGGCAATGGTAATCCAAGCAGTCACGAACCTGATAAAG
>JAGWPQ010000705.1 GCA_028877045.1 Bacteroidota bacterium
GGTCAGGCATTATTGATGAAATGCTATTTAAATAGAGGTGCATGGGCTAACAGAGCAGCTCCAACATTCTCTGATGCAGATATGCAACAGGTTATTACACTTGGTAATACTATTATCAATAGCGGTAAATATGCTTATGCAACTGATTATTTCAGTAATTTCTCAGCTACTAATGCTAGTTCAACAGAAAACATTTTAGTATATGTAAACCATTCGGGTGTACCTGCTAATAATAGCGGACCTCAAACACGTTGGATGATGACAGAACATTACAATCAGGAAACTGATTACAACCCTAATGCAGGTTGGAATGGTTTTTCAACTATCAGTGATTTCTATAATAGTTTTAGTACATCTACACAAACAACTACTGGTGTAACCAATTTTCCAAATGTAGGTGCTACTAATAATCCTGATACGATGATTGATACAAGATTAGGAGGAAGATTTTATCCTGGTGTAACTAATGTTTCTGGTCAAAGAGTTGGCCTTCAAATTGGTCAGCAATACGATCAAAACGGTGTTGCATTAAATGATAGAAAAGGACATCCGTTATCATTTAATCCTACGATTGCTGCAACTATGCAAGAAACAGGTTCTAATCTTGAAGTAACAGGTATTCGTGTTGTAAAATATGCACCTGACTTTACTAATGGTACCAAATATTATGAAGGTCCGGCAGGAAATGATATTGTTTTATTACGTTATTCCGATGTTGTATTAATGGTAGCAGAAGCATATTTACGTGCTGCGGCTCCAAACACTACTGCTGCATTGACTTTGGTTAACGGATTAAGATCAGCAAGAGGTGCAACCCCTTTGCCTACTATTAAATTGGTAGGAACAGGTTCTGTACAGGCAACTTTGTACGATCCAAATGCTTTGTTAACTGAAAGGGGCAGGGAATTGTATTGGGAAAGTGTTAGAAGAACAGATCTGATACGCTTTGGTGTAGAAACTCAATTGTATCAATACAAAACTGCTGACGATCCAAAATATTTATTAATGCCTATTCCTAATCAGGCATTGGCAGCTAATCCTAATTTAACTCAAAATCCTGGTTATTAATTAGCGCAATCTATTATTTTATATTCTAATTTTGAAGCAAGGTCAATATTAAACATTGGCCTTGCTTTTTTCTTATAATAATCTATAAACTTTTTTGATGCGATTATTTAACAGATATGCTTTCTTAGCGGTATTTATTTTTCTCTGCGCTTGTAAATTTAAACAGGAGAATACTTTATTTCAGTTGGTTGATAATTCAGGTATCAACTTTACTAATGAAGTGAATGACGGCAAAAAAGAGAATAGCTTTTTATTCAGAAATTTTTATAATGGCGGTGGTGTTGCCATAGGTGATATTAATAATGATGGTTTGCCCGATGTGTTTCTTACCTCAAACATGGGTAATAATAAATTGTATCTCAATAAAGGCAACTTAAAGTTTGATGATATTTCAAAATCAGCCGGGATCATTGAAGATGATAAATGGAATACCGGTGTTGTGATGGCAGATATAAATGGTGACGGATGGTTAGATATCTATGTTTGCTCATCCGGTCACATGCCAACAGGCAACAGAAAGAATAAATTATACATCAATAATCATAATAACACTTTTACTGAATCTGCTGCTGCTTACGGATTAGATATTTCTGCATACACAACGCAGGTATCCTTTTTTGATTATGATGGAGACGGCGATTTGGATTGTTTCATGATCAACAATAGCCCCATTCCTGTTAATCAATTAGAGTTTGCAAATAAAAGAGATCTCTTAGAAAGTAAATGGCCTGTAGGGAATTTTTTGAAAGGCGGAGGTGATCATTTATTCAGAAATGATAACGGGCATTTTGTTGAAGTAACGCAATCTGCCGGTATTCACGGTACGTTGATCAGTTTTGGAATGGGTGTTTCAGTAGGGGACCTTAATGGCGATGGGTGGCCCGATGTGTATGTTTCAAACGATTCATACGAAAGGGATTATTTATATATCAATCAGAAAAACGGAACTTTTAAAGATGAATTGGAGGATAAAGTAGGCCATACGAGTTTTTCATCAATGGGCGCTGATATTGCCGATATTAATAATGACGGCTATCCGGATATTTTTACAACAGATATGTTGCCACTTTCTGATTTTCGTATTAAAACAACCGGTTCATTTGATGATATCGATATGTTTAACAGAAAAGTAAAAGCAGGATTTTATTATCACTATACAAAAAATTGCCTGCAGTTAAACAATAAATCCGGGAACTTTATTGATATAGCCAATTATGCAGGCGTTAGTGCAACTGATTGGAGTTGGGGAGCTTTAATGTTTGATATGGATAACGATGGATGGAATGATATCTATGTATGTAATGGAGTCAATCGTGATGTTACAGATTTGGACTTCATAAATTTTTTTGCGAATGATGTTATTCAAAAAATGGTATTGACGGGCAAGAAAGATGAAGTGGATCAGGTACTCAAAGAAATCCCGAAAAATGCTTTGAAGAATAAAGTATATAGAAACGACCACGATTTAAAGTTTACAGATATTGGAGATCAATGGGGCTTTACTCAGCCTACATTTTCAAACGGTGCTGCTTATGGTGATCTGGATAATGATGGCGATCTTGACCTGATCGTAAATAACGAAAACCAGCCAACATTTGTTTATAAGAATAATGCAAGAGAATTGAATAAATATAATTATCTCGGTGTTTTTTTAAAGGGAAAAGGAAAGAATACATTCGCTGTAGGAAGCAAGGTTCAGGCTTATGTAAATCATCAGGTATTGACTCGTGAAGTTATTCCAAGCAGGGGCTTTCAATCATCTGTGGATTATAAACAGATCATCGGACTCGGTAAAGCAACTACTATTGATTCATTGGTCATCATCTGGCCAAACAGAACAACTAAAAAGATCATTCATCCTGCCATCAACCAGGTATTAACTATTCAGCAAGACGATGAAAAAGAAAAAATGATTGAGAAAGAAAATATTTCGCCGGATACTTTATTCTCTCAAATAAAAACAAATTTTGAAAAACATCAAGAGAATGAAGTGATTGATTTTTATTCTGAAAGAAATATTCCACGAATGCTTTCACGTGAAGGCCCTAAGGCAGCTGTGGGTGATGTGAATGGCGACGGATTGGAAGATATTTATATTGGCGGTACACCCGCTCGTGCAGGGCAACTTTATTTGCAAAATAAAAATGGAACATTTACAAAAAAGGAAGAAAAAGCATTTCAGCAATTTCTATCTTTCGAAGATGTAGCTGTCATTTTGTTTGATTGTGATCATGATGGTGATCTGGATTTATTGATATGCCCCGGCGGTAATAATAATGAGATTAATAGCCGCGAATTACAACTAAGATTATTTAAGAATGACGGTAAAGGAAACTTTAAATTGGATGCTAATGCATTTCCAAATTCATCCATGAATATTGCTGTTGCTGCTGTGAATGATTTTAATGGGGATGGATTCCCTGATTTATTTATTGGCGCGAGAAGTTATCCGAAATCTTATGGAATTGATCCAACCAGTTTTCTTTTTGTAAATGATGGCAATGGACATTTTACAGATATTGCCGCTACTAAAAATCAGGATATTGCTAAAATTGGAATGGTCACAAATGCCATGTGGGCCGATGTGTCGGGCGATGCAGCAAAAGAATTAATTATTGTGGGTGAATGGATGGCACCAAGGATATTCTCGTA
>JAGWPQ010000706.1 GCA_028877045.1 Bacteroidota bacterium
CCTGTTGTTTTGGAAAAAGGTGAAGGTGTTTTTGTATACGATGTAGAAGGCAAACGCTACTACGATTTTTTAAGTGGCTATTCGGCCGTTAACCAGGGACATTGCCACCCGAAAATTATTCAAACATTAATTCAGCAAGCACAAAAACTTACTTTAACATCAAGAGCATTTCATAATAATTTATTGGGCGAATACGACCGCTACATCACTTCGATGTTTGGATATGATAAAGTATTGCCCATGAATACCGGCGTTGAAGCTGTTGAAACTGCATTGAAACTGGCCCGCAAATGGGCTTATAATGTAAAAGGCATTGCCGATAATCAGGCAAAAATTATTGTTTGTGCTGATAATTTTCACGGTCGCACCAGCACGGTTATTTCATTCAGTTCCGATCCATCTTCATTTAAAGGATTTGGTCCGTACATGCCCGGATTTGAAATCGTTGCGTATAATAATTTAGCAGCCATTGAAAAATCATTTCAGGATAAGAATGTTGCGGCCATTTTAGTTGAACCCATTCAGGGTGAAGCCGGTGTTGTTGTTCCTGATGATGGTTATTTAAAAGGCATCAGAACATTATGCGATGAATACAATGTATTATTTATTGCTGATGAAATTCAAACAGGATTAGCCAGAACAGGAAAAATGCTGGCATGCGATCATGAAAATGTTCGTCCTGATATTTTAATTCTCGGCAAAGCCCTGAGTGGCGGCACTTTGCCTGTGAGTGCAGTATTGTGTGATGATGAAATCATGCTCACCATTAAACCCGGCGAACATGGCAGCACTTATGGCGGTAACCCTTTGGCTTGTGCCGTTGCCATAACTTCCTTGCAGGTTTTGCAAGATGAAAAAATGGCTGAGAATGCAGAAGCAATGGGTATTGTATTAAGAAATGAATTAGCAAAACTTAATTCACCTTTCATCACAACCATACGCGGCAAAGGTTTATTGAATGCCATTGTTATCAATCATTCAAATCTCGAAGCCGCATGGGATCTTTGTTTGGAATTAAAAGAAAATGGTTTGTTGGCAAAACCAACGCATGGCGATAAAATCCGTTTTGCACCACCATTGATTATTAATAAAGAACAGATTTTAGAAAGTGTCGACATCATTCATCGCTCATTAAAAATTCTTTCTTAAACTAATAACCGAATTATTTCGAATTACACAAATTGATTTTTTTTAGATTCCTCTATTAAAATTTTAATTGGTGTAATTCGTTTAAATTAGTGTAATAAATAAACATCATGCAGGACACTCATCTCCACCACAACGAAGAGCATTTGAAAAGTTCTGATCTGTTAACCGATATCGTTATTGGCATGAGCGATGGCTTAACCGTACCATTCGCTCTGGCAGCGGGTTTGAGCGGTGCAGTTGATTCTACTTCCGTAATTATTATTGCAGGCATTGCCGAAGTTGCAGCGGGTTCAATCGCGATGGGATTAGGTGGTTATTTAGCCGGGAAAACCGAACAGGATCATTACAGCAGCGAATTAAAAAAAGAGTATGATGAAATTGAACATAAAACTGAAGTTGAAAAAGAAGAAGTAAGAATTGTTTTTCGCGAATGGGGATTGAGTGAAGAGATTACCGAAAAAGCCACTCAGGAAATTATAAAAGATAAAGACCGCTGGGCCGATTTTATGATGAAGCATGAATTGGGTTTAGATAAGCCCGATCCCAAACGTGCCAGCCGAAGTGCATTTAATATAGGTGTAGCTTATATTGCAGGCGGATTGGTTCCGCTTAGCCCCTATTTTTTTATAAAAGATTCTTTGGATGCATTAAAAATTTCCGTCGTCATTACTTTGATTTGTTTATTCATTTTCGGATATTTTAAAAGTAAGATCACCGGCATTAATCCTTTTACCGGCGGATTAAAAGTTATGCTCATTGGTGCTGCTGCAGCCGGTGCTGCATTTGGCATTGCCAAATTAATTCAGGGACATTAAAGTCTATTTAATAAAAAAAGATATTCTATTTTTCGAATTATTTAATCAGCTATTCAAACTTGTATTTACCCATATCATTCAATGTAGAATGATTTAGGAATGATGCATTGCCATGATTTTTACTTCTTGCAAAACGCAGAAACACTTCTAATGTTTTCCAGTGACTGTGTTCGCGTTGCGTATCATTCAATAATAAATATCCCATAATTATATTTCCGGCCATTTCTACAAGCCTGCGTGCATGAAACTCTGTGAACTCGATATTATTATGTACAGTTATTCTGGCTTCTTCTTCTTCATATTCATATGTCATACTAATCAAAATTGAACGGTATGATTCTGTTTCGGGTTTGATACTTGTTTTTTCATACTCCTGTATCAGAGAAAGATAAGTACCGGTTGTAACACCTTTTATTGCAGCAACAACTTGCAATTGTGTGGTTCCTTCATAGATAGTTGTGATGCGGGCATCGCGATAAATCCGTTCAATAGGATAATCTTTCATAAAACCGGAACCGCCATGTATCTGCAAAGAATCATATGCAATTTCATTACAAAATTCAGAAGTCAATCCCTTTGCAAGTGGTGTAAAAGCATCTGCAAGTTTCTGATATTTTTTTTGATCCTCTTTTTCTTCTTTGGTCAGTTCGCGTTCGTTTGCAATATGCGAATAGGTTTTGTAAATATCAACAAAACGGGCAGTTTCGTACAGCAATGAACGCGATGCTGCTAATTTAGCTTTCATCACTGCAAGCATTTCATAAACTGCAGGAAACTTAATGATTGGCTTTCCAAACTGTTGTCTTTTTTGTGCATATGCCAATGCTTCTCGATAGGCTGCTTCACTAATTCCTACAGATTGAGCCACTATACCCAATCTTGCTCCGTTCATTAAAGACATTACATACTTAATTAAACCAAATTTTCTTTGTCCGCACAATTCTACAGGCGCATCTTTATACACAAGTTCGCAAGTAGGTGAACCTTTGATCCCTAATTTATTTTCAATTCTTCTAACCGTAACACCACCATTTTTTTTATCATGTATAAACATAGATAATCCTCTTCCATCCTGTGTTCTGTCTTCTGATCTGGCAAGTACCAATGAAATATCTCCATCACCATTGGTAATAAATCGTTTCACTCCATTGAGTAACCAAGTATTTTTTTCTTCATCAAAATGTGCTTTCAACATTACTGCCTGCAAATCACTTCCGGCATCGGGTTCGGTGAGCGCCATTGCCATTGTATCTCCTTTAGATACCCGCGAAAGATATTTTTCCTTTTGTGCATTCGATCCAAACTCATGAATAGTTTCGGCGCAGTCCTGAAGTCCCCAAATATTTACAAATCCCGCATCTGCCCTTGAAACAATATCAGCAGCCATGATATACGGAACAATAGGAAAATGCATACCACCAAATTCGCGTGGAAGAGTAATACCCATTAAACCGGCCTGCTTAATAGCATCCAGATTTTCCTGTGTGCCTTTTGCATAAATAACTTTCCCGTTTTCTAATAAAGGCCCATCATGATCTACAGATTCTGCGTTGGGGGCAATTATTTCGCCGCTGATCTCACCCACTATTTCCAATACCTGCGTATAACTATCCATCGCATCTTCAAAATCTGAAGGAGAAAAATCATAGGCATCTTTATCTTTAAAATTATTCTCTCTCAATGCAACAATTTTCTGCATCAACGGGTGTGTAAGATGAAATTGAAGATCGGGATTATCATTAAAAAAATTTGACATAAAATGTGAATTATTTTTAGCAATTATTTGGTGTGTTCTTTATAATACCGAATCATTTTAGGAATTACGTTTTCAACCTTTCCAATGATTACATAGTTTGCAATTTTATTAATGGGAGCATTAGGATCGCTGTTGATTGAAATAATTATGCTTGACTCCATCATTCCTGCCAAATGTTGAATCTGCCCGGAAATACCGCAGGCAATATATAATTTAGGGCGTACGGTAACACCGGTCTGACCTACCTGTCGTGCATGCTCAGCATAACCCGCATCTACAGCTGCACGTGAAGCCCCGACCTCTCCTCCTAACAAGTTTGCCAGTCTATACAATAATTTAAAATTTTCAGCAGAACCAACTCCAAAACCTCCTGAAACAATTACAGGAGAACCCTTGATATTTATTTTTGAACTTTCAATATGCCGTTCAATCACTTTCATTACAAAGCAGGTTTCATCAACATATTTTTCTACATCCAGATTGATCAATTCACCTGCATAGTTTGGATTTACAATTTCTTTTTTCATTACACCTTCGCGGACTGTAGCCATTTGGGGGCGACAATCGGGATTGATAATGGTTGCAATGATATTTCCACCAAATGCAGGTCGTATCTGGTATAAAAGATTCGTATAAACCTTATTCAATTTTTTATCTTCGTGATTACCTATTTCAAGTTCTGTACAATCTGCAGTTAACCCGCTGCCAAGTGATGAAGAAACACGAGGCCCTAAATCTCGCCCAATGGTTGTAGCACCCATCAAAGCAATCTGAGGTTTTTGTTCTCTGAAAAGATTAACCAATATTGACGTGTGCGGTAAAGTTGAATAAGGCGATAATTTTTTATCTTCTGCTACGTATAAAGTATCAACTCCGTAAGGAAATATTTCTTTTTCTAAATTCTTAAGATGATTACCAATTAATAAAGCTTCCAGTTTACAATTCAGTTGATTGGCAAGGCTTCGTCCTTTGGTAAGTAATTCAAAACTCACATCAGCAATTCTCCCTTCTTCCAGTTCGCAATAAACTATAATATTATTCATGAAAATGATTTTTAGATTAAGTTTTATCCAATAATATGTGATGATATTAATTCTTGCATCAGTTCGTCAATATCTTCATCCAGGTCTTCAATTGTTCTTGATTCTTTGGATTGAAAAACAATATTGTCAACCTTCTTTACTTTGGTTGGAGAACCATTTAACCCTAATTGTTCTCTGTCGCATTCAATATCAGCAACACTCCATTCTTTGATGGTAAGATGAGGTTTGGTTAATGCAGATGAAAGATAATCGTCGTTCGATTCCTGACGATTACTTACAGTAGAGGCATGTTTATATTTCATTAAACGTTTTGCATTTCTTGGACGGCAACGAGGTGCCGAATTATTTACAGTGATCAAAAGAGGGAAACCACATTCTACTATTTCTATTCCACGTTCCAGCCTGCGTTTTACCTGTATCTTATCGTCTGTGAGTAACACGATTTCTTCGGCATAAGTAATTTGCGGGATACCTAATTTTTCTGCCACTTGCGGGCCAACTTGTGCTGTATCTCCATCAATGGCTTGTCTTCCGCAAACTATAATATCTGCATTTTTTATTTTACGAATAGCACACGAAATAGCATAAGAAGTGGCAAGTGTATCTGAACCTGCAAATGCCCGGTCAGTCAATAAAATACCATCATCTGCACCACGATAAAAACCTTCGCGCAGAATTTCAACTGCGCGGGGTGGCCCCATCGTTAGCAACGTAATTTTCGAACCAGGAAATTGATCTTTAATTCGTAAAGCCTGTTCAAGTGCATGTAAATCTTCAGGATTAAAAATAGCCGGTAATACTGCGCGGTTAACGGTTCCGTCGGCTTTCATAGCATCCTTACCAACATTGCGTGTATCAGGTACCTGCTTGGCAAGTACAACAATCTGGAATTCTTTCATTAGACAAGTTTTAAAGTTGCAACACACAAATCTCTTGCAGAGAACCATTTTAAACCATGACATTAATCATGTTCATAATTTAATTTAGCAATACAGAAGAAAAGGTTGGATGACTATTAAAATATCTGTTCGAATGAAAGTAAATTTCGAATCCTGTTTCTAAAAATGAAAGGTTTATTTTTTTTATAACTATGTATTTAACGACCGGATTTCTTAACAAGAAAAACAGCAGGCACTGCACGTTGACCTTCCTTGTCGCTTGGTTTGATAGTTTGTTTGCCGTTAATGAGCATGCAACTGCTGCCACCACCATCTAAATTCAATGCTTCTTTGCAATTAAGATCCTGCAACATTTTTGCTTCCTGAAATAAATTGACACCTTCTGCAATTCCCGGAAATCTTCCTTCAATAACCAACACAATTAATTTACCATCAGTGGTATAACCCATTGCAGTTCGCGGATGTTTATCGTTGATGGCTTTGCCTGCAAACATTTGTTCTTCGTTATTAGAAATTTTTATTTCTGCATCCTGAATTAAAACAGGTCCGCCACCAACTGCAGTTGTTATTTTCCATTTTTTAAATGAAGCAATATTTTTTTCTTTTATTTTTTCAAAAGAATAATAATTTATCGAATCTTTAAAAAACGGAACGGCAGTTTGCGATGCATAAGCAAATCGTTTGGCCGTATCGCTTAAAACCCACGCTACATCAGCGTTGCGATGCTTATCAATTCCGATGGCAGATTTAAAAACATGTTTGTAAGTAAGTGTATCTTTTCCTTTGTTGGCAATAGTTTGAATACTGTTTGCCAAAATTCTTCCATCATTCACGGCCAAATTCAAATTGCTGTTGTGAACAAATTCGAAGAAAGTGCAATTAACTACCAGCAAAGGATGATTATCTTTTTCGAAGTACTGCGAGGGTGTTAATCTTGTTCCGTTTTTTGCATCGGCAGCAAAATCTATTTGTTTATTTTTCAGATCGGTAATAAAATAATAAGCAATGTTTGGTTTGCCATCTACACTATCGTTGCTGAAAAATACATGCACATCTTTTGGTAAAGGTTGATACAAAGAGTCAACATTTTTCCAATGCAATTGTGCAGATGAAAAAACTGGGATGAAAAAAAATATGATCAAAAATATTTTCATGGCAAATAATTTTATTCAGAAATTAATTTCTTCCGCACAAAGTACAAAGCGTACAAGTGTGCGACGCAACAGGCGATGCCATGAAATACAAAAGCCCGTAACAAAAAAATTAATCCAATTTCAAAACAGCAAGAAACGCTTCCTGCGGTACTTCTACATTGCCAATTTGTTTCATGCGTTTCTTACCTTCTTTTTGTTTCTCGAGTAATTTACGTTTACGGCTGATATCGCCGCCATAACATTTTGCGGTAACATCTTTGCGCATGGCCGAAATGTTTTCGCGTGCAATGACTTTTGCGCCAATGGCGGCTTGTATGGCAATCTGGAACTGTTGTTTGGTCAACAACTCTTTTAATTTTTCGCAAAGCTTACGACCAAATTCTTGCGCACGGCTGCGGTGGATCAATGCACTTAATGCATCCACTTTTTCGTTGTTCAATAAAATATCCATCTTCACAATATCGGCTTCACGGTAACCGATGGGCGAATAATCGAACGAAGCATAACCACGTGTCTGGCTTTTTAATTTATCGTAAAAATCAAAAACTATTTCGGTCAACGGCATTTCGAAAGTTAATTCAACTCTTGTTGGCGTTAAATAAGTTTGATTGATGAGAATACCGCGTTTGCCCAAACACAAAGTCATGATGTTGCCGATATAATCAGGCATCGAAATAATTTGTGCACGGATAAAAGGTTCTTCAATCCTGTCTAACCTTGTAGGGTCGGGCATTTCGGAAGGATTGTTAACTGCCAGCTTATCCCCTTTCGAAGTGTAAGCATAAAATCCAACGTTAGGAACTGTGGTGATCACTGTTTGATTGAATTCGCGTTCCAAACGTTCCTGAATGATTTCCATGTGCAGTAATCCCAGGAATCCACAACGAAAACCAAAGCCCAATGCCTGTGAAGTTTCTAATTCGAATGTGAGTGAAGCATCATTCAATTGCAATTTATCCATGCAATCGCGCAGCTCTTCAAAATCGTCTGTGTTAACCGGATAAATACCTGCAAATACCATTGGCTTTACTTCTTCAAAACCGTGGATCATTTTGCCGGGATTGTTTGCCAAAGTAATCGTGTCGCCCACTTTTACTTCTTTGGCCACTTTAATTCCTGTGATGATATAACCCACATCGCCGGCTTTCATTTCGTCCTTCGGCGTCATCGTTAATTTTAATACACCTACTTCATCGGCAATATAATCCATGCCAGATGCCACAAATCGTATCTTATCACCTTTCTTTAAAATGCCATTCAAAATGCGATAATAAACAATGATGCCGCGAAAACTATTGAACACACTATCAAATATCAAAGCCTGCAAAGGCGCATCGTAACTGCCTTCCGGCGCAGGAATGCGCAGCACAATAGCTTCGAGGATTTCGTCGATACCAATGCCGCTTTTGCCACTTGCCAATAAAATATCTTCAGGCTTGCAACCAATTAAATCAACAATCTGATCGGTTACTTCAGGGATTTGTGCACCATCCATATCGATCTTGTTGATAACAGGAATAATTTCCAGATCATTATCGATGGCCAAATATAAATTGCTGATAGTTTGCGCCTGAATACCCTGCGATGCATCAACCAATAACAATGCACCTTCGCAGGCAGCCAAAGCACGGCTAACTTCATAACTGAAATCAACGTGGCCGGGCGTATCGATCAGGTTCAAAATATATTCTTCGCCTTTGTAAGGGAAATTAATTTGGATGGCATGGCTTTTAATGGTGATGCCTTTTTCGCGTTCCAGATCCATATCATCCAGCACCTGGTTCATCATATCGCGAACCCCAATGGTATGCGTATGTTCCAATAGACGATCTGCCAACGTACTCTTGCCGTGGTCAATATGAGCGATAATACAAAAGTTCCTGATATTCTTCATAACGGCTGCAAAGATATAAGTCTAAGGCATAAATCTGAATCATTTATTGCCGGAAGAAAAATTGGCAATTACTTGCCTGTAAAGACTTACGAATTGCCCTCCGATAACTTCTTCCGAATATTTTTTTGACGCGTCGATAGAAATCTGTTGCGCATTGTATTGATGGCAATTATCCATCATGTAAATGAAAGCATCCTTTAAAGCCCCGATATTTTGGCTTTCAACAAGCAAACCGTTCGATTTATTTACTGCTTCCGAAACACCACCCACATTTGATGAAACAACGGGTAATCCGCAACACAAGGCTTCAATAATTACGCAGGGAAAATTTTCGTAGCGGCTGAACAAAACCAAGGCCGATGAATCCTGCATTTGTTTGGCAACATCTTCGTGCAGCAATTCTCCAATAAACTTTATTTTATTTGATAGGCCTGTTTCGGAAACCTGATCAATTAATTTTTGTGATGCATTTCCGACAATGATCAATTCCCAATCCTGCCTGACTTGATTTAATGATTTAAAAGCTTCAATAATTCCTTCAATATTTTTTAATTGATACAAAGATGAAAC
>JAGWPQ010000707.1 GCA_028877045.1 Bacteroidota bacterium
CAGCAGGGGCAATATCTTTTTTTAAGGCTTTAATTGATTGGTAGAGCAGATTACGTGATACCTGGTAACTAATTCCCATTATTTCGCAGATATCGTTGTAATCAAGGTTTTGATAAAAGCGGAGATAGATAATTTCCTGCTGACGTTTGGAAAGTTTTTCGAGAGACTTTTTCAGAATGTCAATTTTTTCGGAATCTTCTTCATCGCTGATAATGAAGTCTTCTTTACTTAAAGTAAAGTCTGAATCATCATCAGTATTTTTTTGTAAGGAATCATATTTTCGGGAACGTTCTAAATGACGATATAATTTAAAACGAAAGGATTGGAATAAATACCCGCGGAATGACTGGATATGGGTTTGCGGGGCTTTCTCCCATAATTCAAGAAATAACTCCTGTGCGCAATCCTCTAACAAATTTTCATTGTCTGTATGCTTCAATCCATAATGAATTAAAAACCGGTAGTAGTATTTGAACAATTGCTCAAAAGAGTTTTTATCGCCGTTACGAGCGCCTTGCCATAAGGTCATATCATCCTGAGCTTTATTCAAAATAGCAATTAATTGTTTCAGTCGATTGTTTGGTAGTAGAAACAAATATAATGGATAGGATTTTAGTTAGGAATAAAAGTTTCTCAAAAAAAATTTATTAAATTATATTACAAAACACCAATCAGGTGTACAACATATTAGCGACATCTTTTTATGCAAAGCACAATAACAACAATAGAAGAACTTTTAACCGATGAAACAATCCTTCATTGGTACTTTAAATTAGATGACGACAATGTAAATAAATGGGAGGATTGGGCTAATCAAAGCCAGGCTAACAGATTGTTGTTAAATGAAGCAGCATCTTTTCTGCAAACTATAAAATTTAAAGAGGTTCCGATATCTGAGGATAGGGTTAATAATGCATGGAATGATCTTTCGGACAGGATTTTATCGGGTAACAATGTTGTTGCAACAAAAAAAGTATTTAGACTTTTTGCTTATAAGAAATGGATGGCTGTAGCAGCACTACTTATTTTGATGATCGGGAGCTATTTTATTTTCGAACCCCGGTTTAATAGAACTCACATTGAAACAGCGTATGGTCAAATATCAGAAAGAGGCTTGCCTGACGGGACTTCCATTGTTTTA
Organism: Bacteroidota bacterium; assembly: GCA_028877045.1. GTDB lineage: Bacteria > Bacteroidota > Bacteroidia > Chitinophagales > Chitinophagaceae > CAIQDX01. The sequence continues at coordinate 1,142 of JAGWPQ010000707.1, forward strand.
AATGCAAACAGCCATATCTCCACCAATAAATTTCAAAATGGTAAACCAAGAGAAGTTTGGTTGAAAGGTGAAGCATTTTTTAAAGTACATAAAACAGCTACTAAAGATAAGTTTATTGTGCATACAGGTAAAGTGGATATTGTAGTTACAGGTACTCAATTTGATGTAGTTAACAGAGACAATAAGACTTCGGTGTATTTAAAAGAAGGCAGTGTGTATTTGATTGCAGAAGATGGTTCACACCTGAACATGAAGCCGGGAGATTATGTAGAAATAATAAATGATAAGTTAATACCAAAGAATGCCAGCGACAGGAATATTTTGGATTGGAAAGAAAAGAAAATGATGTTTGACAGTACCACAATGCAGGAAGTCGCACAACGATTGAAAGATGTGTATGGCGTAGATGTAGAAATTAACGAGGCTATAAAAAATAAAGTGATTTTTGGAATAATGCCGAATGACGATTTGGACGTATTCCTGAAAGCGTTTGAAATATCTCAGGACTTTAAAGTCATTAGGAACAATCAAACGAAAACGATCACAATATTACCAAAACAATAAAACCAAAATCGATTAAACCTAAACAGCTTTTTTATGAAAAGAAACTTCCTTTTCAAATGGACGTTTGCTATTGCTGTAGCCCAGACTATGCAAATTTCTATATTGCCAGCACAAAACAGCCTGTATATGTATGCAGGTAATAATCACAGTAAATTTTCTATTAAACATGCCAATATCTCTGATACAGATACTAAAGAAGAAAAGCAAACATTGCAATCTGTTTTAATGCAATTGAATAAGAGCAGGGGGATTTATTTTCTTCTTCCCGATCAATCTGTAGGCAATAAATTAATTACTCCTGTTAACTTGGCTAAAGGAGAAATTGAGAAAATATTGGATAATCTTTTGATGAATACCGGTCTGCAGTATAAAAAAGTAAATGATCAAACTTTTATCGTTCAACAAATAAAAGGAAACGAAAAATCAATAGACAATTTAAAAACAAATGTTTTTATAATTGATAATAACAACGCAGTTTCAAAAAACGAAAATATTGCGTTTACGATTGTGAAAGGCAAAGTTGTTGCATCTGACGGTACAGCTTTAGGAGGAGCATCTGTAATAATAAAAGGAACTACGAAAGGTACTTCTACCAATACAAACGGTGAATTCTCAATTAATGCAGAACCTGAAGATGTGTTGGTGGTTTCTTTTGTTGGTTTTGATAATCAGGAAATACCTGTAGGGTATAAGACTTATTTAAATATTACTTTGGCTACAGGTAAACAGGTTTTGAATGAAGTGGTTGTTACTACGGCTTTAGGCATTCAACGTAAGTCAAAAGATCTTACTTATGCAACTCAACGTTTAAATAACTCAGATATTACCACTGTAAAAGATCCCAACTTTGTAAATAGTTTATCCGGTAAAGTAGCAGGTGTTACCATCACAAAAAGTGCATCCGGCTTAGGTGGTTCTGCAAGAGTTATTTTGCGTGGTAATAAATCAACAAGAGAAAACCAGCCATTATATGTGGTAGATGGGATCCCATTATCAAATTATAGTCCTTCTCAACCAAGTGATGTTTGGGGACAGTCATCCGGTGCGGGCTCCGGCGGTAGAGACGGTGGTGATGGTATATCTAACATCAATCCTGATGATATCGAAAGCATCACTATTTTGAAAGGTGCTTCCGGCGCAGCATTATATGGAAGTGCTGCTGCAAATGGTGCAATAGTTATTACAACTAAGAGTGGTAAAGCGGGAAGAACAAAAATTAATTTTTCATCTGATATAACAATGGAAAACCCATTGTATATGCCGCAAATGCAATTCAAATATGGTCAAACAGGTATCGGTACAACCGGTTATGATAACACAGCTACAGGAAGTTGGGGTAATGCAGTGAATGCGGCAGACAATACTAAATCATTTTTTCAAACGGGCTTAACAACAACAAACTCAATTAATTTAACGGGAGGAACTGAAAAAGCGCAAACATATTTCTCTTATGCTAATACACACAGCAAAGGAATTATGCCAACTTCTTCGTTAGATAAAAACAATTTTAATTTTAGAGAAACTGCCAAGTTCTTACACGATAAATTAGTTGTAGATGCAAATATTTTGTTTTTGGGACAAACTGCTAATAACCGGCCTACATCAGGTATGTATGCAAATCCTTTAACCGGGTTGTATGTCTTTCCACGCGGGTTGGATTTTAATTCATTCAAAAACAATTATCAATATTATTCTCCTTTGAGAAATATGAATCTTCAAAATTGGTTCGACCTTAATTATGATAAAGGAATGTCGGGTCAGGACTTTGAACAGAACCCTTATTGGATACTAAACAAAATGCCACGGGTTGATAAAAGAAACAGAGCCATAACAAACCTTTCTTTAAAATATAAAATAAATGATTGGTTAAGTGTACAGGCAAGAGGAAACTTTGATAAAACATTTGACACATACGATTCCCGAATGAATGCAGGAACACAATCTGTTCAATCGGCTCCTAACGGAAGATATACATACGATCGTACCGTTAATACACAGATGTATGGGGATTTTTTATTGGTTGCCAATAAGCAGGTGACTAAAGATCTGAATATAGTTGCTAACCTTGGTTCAAGTATCAACGATTCTAAATATGAAGATATTAATTTTGATACTGATCCTACTGCAACATCTGGTTTGTATTATGCTAATAAGTTTGGTGTAAACTATATTATGAGTGATGCATTAATTTCGGGTCAGTCGTATGCACACAAACAACAACAAGCTTTATTTGGAAGTTTCCAATTTGGGTATAAAAAATTTCTATTTCTGGATGTAACAGGCAGAAATGATTGGTCTTCTACTTTTGCATTTACCCCAACAGCTAAAACAGGATATTTCTACTATTCTGCAGGTGCAAATATTATTTTATCAGAAGCGCTGCAATTGCCATCTGCCATCAGTTTTAGTAAAATACGTATTTCGTATGCTAAAGTTGGTAATGATGTTCCTGTTTATATAACGAATCCACCGGCATATACGATTGATAATCGCTTTGGTGCTCAATTCAATACAAAAGTTGGATATCCCGGGACTTATTTGCAACCTGAAGATAACAGATCGTTTGAGGTAGGAACAGAATGGAGGTTTATAAAAGACAGAGTAGGAATTGATTTTACCTATTATAAAAATAATAACTACCGTCAATATATGGAAGTAAACGCTCCATTGGGTTCTGGATATTCTAAATATTATTTGAATTTAGGAAATATTCAAAATTCAGGTGTAGAAGCAGTTGTTTTTGCTGTA
>JAGWPQ010000708.1 GCA_028877045.1 Bacteroidota bacterium
AATCATTTTCACTTTGCTTTTCTTTCAGTTGATTAGCAATTTTAAGCCCTTCTACAGCCTCTTTATTATTAATCCGGATATTGTTTTTGTCGCCAAGATGCACAAAAGAAAAAAATATCAAAAAGAAAATTGCGGAAGTAAATACATACATTCTGATAGGGTGCAGATAGCTTGCGCGCCTGCCTTTTAAATATTCTTTCGATAAAAAACCCGGCTTAAATAACAGGTCTTTTAGCGTGGTAAAAAATTTACCATCGAAATGAGTGATATCTTCTACAAAATGATTTACCAGATGGAGGAAACTTTCTTTGGGTTCGATATTTTCCTGTCCGCATTTATGACAATAACGGCCATTCAATTCTGCGCCGCAGTTAAGACAAATCTTTTCTTTTCTTTCTTTGCCGTGTGACATCTTGTTAATGTTTGATTAAAAATACATAACTCCTTTATTGCAGCCGCAGCTTTGTGCATTCTATTTTTTGAATGTTGATAACCTTGCTGTTATTTTTGACGAAATTTATTTTCATGAAATTTTTGTTCGTTACTATTTCGATATTTTTTTTCAGCTCATCTTTCAGTCAATATTATTACAATGATATCATTGCAAATAATCAAAGTAACCGGCAATATCAGTTATTGAAATCAAACAAAATAAAAAAAATTACCGTTAATAGTTTTGATGCAGACAATCAACCATTGCAGGGACTTTCTTTAACGCAGGAATTTGCACCTGATTATTCCGAATTATCCACTTTAGATTCATCATCCACTTTAAACACTTTTTACGAAAACAATAAAGTTAAACGTACTTCGACCATAGTAAAAGACATTGAAACTATAACCGATTATTCATACGACGATAAAGGAAGATTGCACAGCATCAGTTCTACCAGCACCGATACTGCATTAAAATCGGATGCAGCCGAAAAACACATTTGGGAATATAATTCCAGTGACCATCCGGATTACATGCTGAAAATAAAAAACAATACCGATACCACGCGAATTGAATTGATTTGCGACCCGCAGGGAAATGTTATTGAAGAACACTGGAAGAAAAATAACCTGTCGCTCGAAACCTATTACTATTATTACAACGATAAAAATTTATTGACAGATATTGTACGCTTTAATAAAAGGGCTCAAAAATTGTTGCCCGATTTTTTATTTGAGTATGATACCAATAACCGTGTGAGCCAAATGATACAAGTGCCTGCGGGTAACAGCAATTATTTAGTTTGGCATTATTCGTATAACGAGAATGGTTTAAAACAACAGGAAATTTGTGACGACAAACAAAAGCAGGTAGTGGGAAAAGTTGTGTATAGTTATCTGCAAAATTGATCATTTAAAAATAAAATAAGTTTAGTTTTATAGCAGTTCATTTTAAAAAAATTTATTACTAATACTAACAATCATTATTTTTTAATAAAAAAACATCAACGCTGTTGCTAACAGATTAAACATTATGAGGAAATCGCTGTTACTTGTTTTTTTATGCTTGTCTCTCTTAATTGGCTATGGCGCCAATGGTACTCTTATCGGCTTAAATAATTCTTTCTCACCAAATCATATTACACGAACCAAAGAACCCGAAACTGTTAATGTAAGCATTACACCCGGCAGAAAAGATGCAATGTTCGATGCAAAACATCCGGTGAAATATTTTATCGAAGTTGCCAATACGTATAAAACTTCGCAGGAAGGAAAAATTCAAGTAGAAGTTAAAACAGATGTTGGCGGAACTGTTGGAAAAAGTGAGATGGATATTAAATTAAAAGGAAATAAGACAAAGAAACTAGAATGGGATTTGCCTATGCAGGATCCGGGTTTTTATGATATCGTAGTTACCATAAATCTTACTGATTATGACGATACCGTAAGAAATGTTTTTGGTTATAAACCTTTCGAAATAAATACACCGATACACAGGCCTGCCGATTTTGATGCATTTTGGCAAAAAGCAAAAGACGATCTGAGTGGGGTTGATCCCAATTATGTTGTTACGCCCGTTGATTCTCTTTCAACACCTACGCATAAAGTTTATCGTGTTGAAATGAATTCATTGGATAATGTCAGGATTTTTGGCTGGCTGACTATCCCGAGAACCAAAGGAAAATATCCGGTGTTATATGGATTAGGCGGATATGGGATAGAAATGCACCCTTTGAAATTTGATGACTTTGCACATTTCACTATTAATGTTAGAGGCATTGGCCAAAGCAATCATAAAATAAATCCCGGTAATCAGGAAATACTTACACTGAATTTAGCCGATAAAAACAAATATGTTTACCGCGGCATTTATATGGACTGTTTGAGGGGATTAGAGTTTCTTCTTGCCCATGAAAATTTGGGATTGGATGCTTCGCGGATAGGATTGTTTGGCGGCAGCCAGGGCGGAACACTTGCCTGGATTTTAGCTGCATTAAGTAAGAAAGTAATGTTTTGTGTTGTAGATAATCCAACATATTGCGATTACACCGAAAATTATAAAATATGTATAAACAAACCTCAGCCGGAAGGAGGTTTCGTTATTAAGTTTTTAAAAGATTTCCTTAAGAAACATTCTTCAATATCAAAAGATAAAATGTTGAATACACTTTCGTATTTTGAAGCACAGAATTTTATTTCGGATGTAAATTGCCCCGTTTTATTAGGATTGGGATTATTGGATTTAACGGCACCGCCAACATGTACTTTAAGTGTTTATAATAAATTGAGTGCTGATGTAAGAAAAAGAAGCGAAGTATTTGCATTTCCGAATCTGGCACACGAAGTACCTATGGAACATAATACATTTAAGAGTACCTGGTTTTATGAAAATTTTGCAACCAAATTATTAACTTCAAAACGATGAGATCAATTTTATTATTCTGTTCTCTGCTTTTATGCAGTACGCAATTACTGGCCGATTGGCCTATTGGTAAACATCGCACCACACTGATACCAACATATACCTATTTTCGTTCAACAAAATATTACGACTCAACAGGAAAGGTTATCAGCTTTTACAACGGCGATCGTTTTGTTTCAAATACTTTTAGTGTTTATCTGGCGCATGGTCTGACTAGGCGATTAGACTTTATTGCAAACGTACCGTTAACCTTTGTTTCATCAAGTTTTAGCGGGAAGACTTCAACCAGATCGGGAATAGCAGACTGCATGGCCGGTATAGCCTATCATTTTCCATTTAAAGATTTGAAAAGTTTCGTCACCACCAAAGCACTTTTTATTTTCGCTCCTTACCAAAATACTGTTGAGCCTTATCTCGGTTATGGCTCGAAAGGATTTCAGTTAGCTGCCAACTATTCTTTCAATCCTGCACCAAATACTTTTTTAGTAACAGAAGCTACTTATACAAGATATCTTGATGATGCAACAGGGCCCGAACAATTTGGTTATAACATAACCGCCGGAACAACATTTTCCGATTACGATTATCTTACACTTGCTATTTCCGGGATTACTTCGAAAAGCACTGATAAAAGTTTTTATTCAAACCTTACTTCCATCAAAGATTTTAATTATGGAAAAATATCTCTTGCATACGGAAGAAAAATTTCAAGGATCGCTACTCCGTACATACAGGGATTTTATACTTTCTATGGAAAAAATGCGGGCATTGGTGTAGGCTTTAGTGCTTTTGTAATTTTTAAATTGCCGTAAGCTTTACCTTTCTTTCGTTACTTTGTCGAAAAAAAATGAAAATAAAAAAGCCGCTCAAAAAAATTGAGCGGCTTTTATTATGTGCCCCAGGCGGGACTTGAACCCGCACGGCCGTTGCTGACCACAGGATTTTAAGTCCTGCGTGTCTACCAGTTCCACCACCAGGGCATCCAAAAAAAAAATCCATCCAGAGAGATGGAAGATTTATTGAGAGCGGAAGACCGGGCTCGAACCGGCCACCCCGACCTTGGCAAGGTCGTGCTCTACCAAATGAGCTACTTCCGCTTTTTATCTTATAAGAACTTTAATTGGGAGTGCAAATTTAGCCATCTAAAGTTCACTACAAAATTTTTTTACTGATTATTACTTGTATTTAGGTGTATACAAAGTATTATCCGGAACTTTTACATCGGGTTTGCCCATATAACGGTGCTGATACAAATTATAACAACCGCCAAAAATAAATGCGATCACTATAAAAACCTGTATATAAAATAAAAACCGTGATGAGTTTACCCAGTTTTTGGTAAAGTCTTTTTCGTTTTCGATTCTTGCTTCTGACATACTTAATATTTGAATTGTTGCAAAAATAAGGGAGCTAACGAAATTATCCTCGCTTCTTTTCAACAATTTGCCCGAAGAATTGCTTATGCTTTACAAAATGTTGCCATACAATGGTTCCATGATACATTCCCTGCAACAAATTCATCGGTTTTCTTTTTGCCGGATACGATTTCTTTTTAAATAACCACCAGACAATTACAGCCCAATGTGCTTTTATTATTGCTTTAAAAAAATCTGTATCACCAGTTAATAAACCTTTGCATGCCGAAATTGCATCCAACAAAAATCTAAAAGGCAGCTTCCATAATTTTTCGGCTACAGTAAGATTTTTGCTCATCATCATTAAATTATTGCGGAAGTTGAGAAACACTTTTCGTCCACCACGAGGTAATGTTCCGGCACCAACATGATATACCACACTTTTCGGACAAACAAATATTTTATATCCTTCCAATTGCATACGCCAGCACAGATCGATCTCTTCCTGATGCGCAAAAAAACTTGCATCAAATCCATTTAATTGATGAAATATTTTACTGCGTACAAACATCGCTGCACCCGTTGCCCAAAAAACTTCCTGCACCGCATCGTATTGATGTTCGTCTTTTTCCAGCACATCAAAAACCCTTCCACGCGAAAACGGATAACCCAAACTATCGATCCAGCCGCCACCGGCACCGGCATATTCAAACAAATGCGGTTGATGATACGATAATAATTTTGGTTGACATGCAGCAACCTTTTCATCCGTTTCCATCAACTCAATAACAGGCTCTATCCAGTTTGATGTTACTTCAACATCGCTGTTCAATAAAACATAGTAATCGGCCGAAACGTGCTGCAGCGCCCAATTGTAGCCGCCTGCAAAACCATCGTTCTGCGTATTTAAAATAATTTCTACCGAAGGAAAATTACTGCGCACAAATAAAACCGAATCATCAATGGAAGCATTATCAGCTACAATAATTTTTTTATTTGGATAGGTTGATGCGATCACCGATGGAAGAAATCTTTCGAGATAATTTCTTCCGTTAAAATTTAAAATAACAATGGCCACCAACGGTTGCATCAAGATAATTTAATTTGAATGCGAAAATAAGCTTACAAATTATAGAAATAAGGTTAATTTATTTTTTGTTACCAACAGCAGTTTTTCATAGCCTGCCCCAATAATATCGGGGGCATCGCCCGTTGTATCACTCACTTCAAGGTTCTGTTTTCAAGGTAGCAATAAAAATCTCTGATGTTAAGGATAAATAATTTTTTAATTGCTGCTGGTTTCAAAAAACCAAGTTTAATTAAACCATTATCTTAGATAGATAAATCTAAAATTGTACAAACGTATTTCGTTATGAAAAAGAACATTCTATTTATTTTTTTGGCAAGTTTAATATTACTCAGTTTCCAAACTCAATCCAACGACTCGGATGCTATTATAAAATTGTTGGAAAAAGAATCAGCCACCTGGAGATCGGGTGATGTTAAAGCACATGCAGATTGCTGGCAAATCAGGCCGTACAGCAGAATTTTAGTTTCATTGCCAGATGGGACGACACTTGATATTCTGCCCGAAAATATGATAAAACCCTCGTCGGCAATGGGCCAGGGCGGTGTATCGAAAAATACAAATTATAAAATGAACATCAGCGGAAATAATGCATGGATAAGTCACAATGAAGAATCAACATCAAAAGAAGGGAAAAAAACTTATTCGTATGAAATAAGGATATTAGAAAAAATAAATGGTCAATGGAAATTAGTAGGACAATCTATTCATATTTATGATCCATCAAAAAAATAAAATTCCTCATTCTTCTCATGACAGGGATACAACAGAACGTTGAAGTGTGCGACGCAACAAAAGCTTCATAGCATTACTTCAGTTGGTAAACAAAAAATAACAACATAAAATCTTTGTACTTTCAATCATATCTTTCTTCTATGAAAAAAATATTTCTTGCTTCACTTATTTTTATTTTTTCAATTATGAGCCATGCACAGACCGTTTTAAACTTATACGAAGGTGAAATACCCAACTCAAAACCCTGCAGTGTAAAAGAAAATGAAACGCTCGAAGGCAATGTAAAAAGCATCTTCAATATTACGGTACCAACACTTACGGTGTATTTACCCGCGCAAAAAGATGCGATGAAAACGGCTGTATTGATTTGCCCGGGTGGTGCTTATTTTTTTACTGCCAGTAAACATGAAGGCGATGATGTTGCACTGCTTTTAAATAAATATGGCATTGCTGCATTTGTTTTAAAATATCGCATTCCCGATGACCGCTGCATGACGAACAAAGAAATTGTTCCCTTGCAGGATGCACAAAGAGCAATTGAAATAATCAGACAAAATGCAACGAAATGGAATATTAATGCAGATAAACTCGGTATCATGGGATTTAGTGCCGGAGGGCATTTGGCCGCATCGGCATCTACACATTTTGCTGAAAATTTTACCGAGAATAAAAAGAAAATAAATCTTCGTCCAGATTTTTCTATTCTTGTTTATGGCGTAATTAGTTTTACCGATAGTTTGGCGCACATGGGTTCGAGAGAAAATTTGATTGGCAAAGATCCATCAGCAGAAAAAATAAAATATTATTCCAACGAATTGCAGGTTACTGCAAAAACTCCTCCTGCATTTTTAGTTCATGCAGCCGATGATGACGCCGTAAAACTTGGAAACAGTTTGGCCTATTTTGAAGCATTGAAAAAAAATAATGTGGCAGCAGGAAAATATATTTATGAAAAAGGCGGGCATGGTTTTGGTTTGCACAATCCTACTTCGAAAGTTGACTGGATGGAGAAAACCATTGGCTGGATGATTGAAAATAAATTAATGAAAGGTGATGTAATGTCACAAGGAGGTTCTCGAAGTGTGAATTAAGAATTATGTTTTTGAAATCATGTTTCGAGTGCCTCAGCATGACATTTCGAAAATTACATTATCAAATAAAAAAGCCACTCAATTATTGAATGGCTTCTACTTATAACTTAATACTTACAACTTATAACTTTCTTCTACGCATACAACTCTTCACGCAGCTGATGAATGCGGTCATCTTCCATATATTCATCAAACGTTGTTAAACGATCGATGATACCTTTTGGTGTTAATTCAATCACACGATTGGCAACAGTTTGCATAAAAGTATGATCGTGCGATGTTAATAAAACAATGCCAGGAAAACTCTGGCAGCCTTCATTAAAACTTTGAATACTTTCAAGATCCAAATGGTTGGTGGGCTGATCCAATAAAATCAAATTAGGATTCTGCAACATCATCCGACTGATCATGCAACGCACTTTTTCGCCACCGCTTAACACGTTTGTCTTCTTCATGATATCATCGCCACTGAATAACATCTTTCCTAAAAATCCGCGAATGAAAGGTTCGTCAGCATCGGTAACATGCGGCGGAACAAACTGGCGCAACCAATCCATCAAACTCAATCCTTCAGTAAAAAATTCACTGTTCTCAACAGGTAAATAAGCTTTGGTAATGGTGGTGCCCCATTCGTACTTTCCGCTATCAGCCTGCATTTTACCGGTTATTATCTCAAAGAAATTTGTTACGGCCAATGGATCACGGCTCAGCAATGCGATCTTCTCACCTTTATTAATGCTGAAAGAAACATTATCAAATAATTTTCTTCCGTCAACACTCTTGGTTAATTTTTCAACATTTAAAATTTGATTACCAACTTCACGCAATGGCTGAAAAATAATGCCAGGATATTTTCTGTTACTTGGTTCAATTTCTTCAATGGTCAATTTTTCCAATGCTTTTTTACGCGATGTAGCTTGTTTGCTTTTTGATGCATTGGCCGAGAAACGTGCAATGAAATCTAATAATGCAGCACGCTTTTCTTCGGTCTTTTTATTCTTATCATTTATCTGGCGACTCATCAATTGCGATGATTCGTACCAGAAAGTATAGTTACCTGTAAATGCTTTAATTTTTGCACGGTCAACATCGGCAACGTGCGTACAGATCGTATCGAGGAAGTGACGATCGTGACTAACCACCAACACAATGTTTTCATAATCGGCCAGAAAATTTTCTAACCAGCCAATTGTTTCAATATCCAAACCGTTGGTAGGTTCATCCAATAATAAAATATCAGGATTACCAAACAATGCCTGCGCCAGCAACACACGAACTTTAAAATTGCTGGGAATATCTTTCATCAAACTTTGATGCATGCTTTCTTTCACGCCCAAACTGCTTAATAAAGTGCCTGCATTACTTTCGGCTTCGTAGCCGCCCATTTCGCCAAACTCTGCTTCCAGGTGACCGGCTTTCATTCCATCTTCTTCTGTAAAATCTTCTTTGGCATAAATGGCTTCGCGTTCGTGCATCACATCCCACATTTTTTTGTGGCCCATCAGCACGGTATTCAACACGGTACATTCATCAAATTCAAATTGATTTTGTTTTAACACCGCCATGCGTTCGCCGGGAGTAATTTCTACAGTGCCCTTATTTGGTTCTATCTCGCCGCTTAATATTTTTAGGAAAGTAGATTTACCTGCACCATTGGCGCCAATAACGCCGTAACAATTTCCTTTTATGAAATTAATATTTACTTCATCAAACAATACCCGCTTGCCATACGCAAGGGTAATATTTCTTGCACTGATCATTGACTGAACCCTTTTTTAATTAAGCCGCAAAAGTAAGGTTTAGCCTTGGTATTTTGAAGATGATGTTTATGTTAACGCTGATGGCACTGATTTGTACGCAGATTGGGATGATTTTTTTTGTTAGCGAGCTTTGTATTTTATGGCATCGGTTGTTGCATCGCACACTTGTACGGTTGGTTATTACCCATTTTGTATTTTCTTAATTTTTCTACTTCTATAAAGTTGAGTTACTAAGAAAAATAAAGAAATTGTTA
>JAGWPQ010000709.1 GCA_028877045.1 Bacteroidota bacterium
CTTTTATTTTTATATTTGATAAAATCACTCACAAAAAAATTAACCACAGAGTAAAAGAGTAATACACAGCGTTTCACAGAGGTTTTAAAATTCTCTGTGCTCTCTGTGACAAAACTCCTAAAACTTTGTGGTAAAAAAAATCATCATGAGCAAACAAAAATTTACAGGATTAAGTTCTGTTGCATTGCATGCGGCAGGTCACGATAATGCAGATTATTCGCACATTACTCCGATCTATGCAACATCAACTTTTACATTCGATACCGCACAACAGGGAATGGAACGTTTTGCCGGTGATGATAAAACAAAAATTTATTCTCGCTGGGGCAATCCAACATTTACTGCCGCCGAAAAAACGATTGAAGCACTGGAATCATTTAATATTTTCAATGCTGATGGTACACCGCTGAAACTTAAAGCCCTGCTGCATTCCAGCGGACAGGCAGCCATGACAACTTTGTTCATGAGCAATTTAAAAACAGGTGATACTGTTTTATCGCATTACAGTTTATACGGCGGTACGTACGAGTTATTTCATAAAGTTTTAGCAGACAATGGTATCCAGGTTATCATCGCTGATCTCAGAGATTTAAATGTTGTTGAAGACACCATCAAACAAAATAAAATTAAATTAATTCATATCGAAACACCTGCCAATCCAACCATTCAATGTGTGGATATTGAAGCAGTAACAAAGATTGCGAAACAACATAACATTATTGTTTCGGTCGATAACACTTTCGCAACACCTTATTTGCAACAACCTTTTAAATATGGTGTTGATTTTGTTTTTCATTCCACCACAAAATTTTTAAATGGTCACGGCACCGCCATCGGCGGTGTGTTGCTCGGAAAAGATTTAGAATTCATGAAAACAAAAGCATGGAAATGGCATGTGTTATTGGGCGGTAACAGCAATCCGTTCGATGCATTTTTATTGACCAACGGGTTAAAAACTTTGGAACTGCGTATGGAAAAACATTGCAGCAATGCCATGCTTGTTGCAAAATTTTTAGAACAGCATCCGGCTATTGAGCAGGTAAATTATACCGGTTTAACTTCTCATCCCGATTATAAAACATCGCAAAAACAAATGCGTCATCCGGGTGCGGTGATGAGTTACGAATTAAAAGGCGGTATCGAAGCGGGTAAAAAATTCATCGATAAATTACAGGTTTGTGTTCGGGCCATATCGCTGGGAACCCTTGATACGCTTGTATCTCATCCGGCGAGTATGAGCCACATGAGTGTTGCAAAAGAAGAAAGAATTAAATTCGGTATCACCGATGGATTAATTCGTATGAGTGTTGGTATCGAAAATATCGAAGACATTTTAAACGATCTGGAACAAGCGTTAAAATAATTTTTGTTTGACGAACTGCATGACATTTATCAACTGCTGTTGCGTCGCACTCTTGTACGTCCAGTAATTTTATTCAACAAAAAAAAATTATGGATATCATTATTCGCAAAGCAGAAAAAAAAGATTGTCCGCGTTTATTGGAATTAATTCATGAACTCGCCGTTTACGAAAAAGCACCGCATGAAGTAACAGTTGATCTGGAGCATTTTGAAGAAAGCGGTTTCGGCACAAACCCTGTGTGGTGGGCATTTGTAGCTGAGTTGCCTTCGCCTTCAGGCGAGGGGTACGAGGTGCATGGCTTTGCTTTGTATTATATCCGTTATTCAACATGGAAAGGCCAATGCATTTATTTGGAAGATTTATTGGTAACAGAAAAAATGCGTGGCAAAGGATTAGGTAAATTATTATTTGAAGAAGTTATTGAAGAAACCAAAAGAAGAAATTTTAAACGAATGGTTTGGCAGGTATTGGATTGGAATGAACCGGCTATTAATTTTTATAAAAAATACAATGCCACTTTAGATCCAGAATGGATGAACGGAATTTTAGATTTCTGATTTGCTGATTTCTGATTTGAAGTTGAAGTGTGCGACGCAACAGGTGATGATTAAAGTTATGTTGCTTGTAAACAAAAAACATTTAGCTTAAAAAATGTGCAGATAAAATTATTCTATCTGCACATTTTCAAATTAATTCACTCCATCAACAACGGCTTCTTTAAATACTTTTTGTACCAATCCCTGCAACACTTTGCCCGGACCAACTTCTGTAAAATGTGTAGCACCATCGGTTTGCATTGATTGAACAGTTTGTGTCCAGCGCACCGCACCGGTTAATTGATCGATCAAGTTTTTCTTTATTTCTGTTGCATCACTCACCGCTTTTGCAACCACGTTTTGGTAAACAGGACATGTGGGAATATTAAAAGTTGTTGCTTCAATGGCTGCAGCTAATTCTTCTTTTGCAGAGGCCATCAACGGGCTATGAAATGCACCGCCAACAGGCAATACCAATGCACGTTTTGCACCGGCAGCCTTTAATCTCTCGCAGGCAATTTCAATTCCTTTGATGGAACCACTAATCACTAATTGACCGGGACAATTATAATTTGCAGCAACAACAACTTCGCCTGTTTCGTTTTGAATGGCAGCACAAATTTCTTCTACTTTATCATCAGCCAAAGCCAGTACAGCGGCCATTGTTGAAGGATTTTGCTCGCAAGCTTTCTGCATCGCTTTTGCACGGATGCTTACTAATTTCAATGCGTCTTCAAAACTCAAACAACCATTGGCAACGAGTGAAGAAAATTCACCAAGCGAATGTCCGGCAACCATATCAGGCGTTGCAGTCACCAAAGTTTTAAATGCAATGACCGAATGTAAAAAGATGGCAGGTTGTGTAACATTGGTTTGTTTTAATGCTTCATCCGTTCCGCTGAACATGGTATCGCTTATTCTAAAACCAAGAATTGAATTTGCCCGTTCGAATAATTCTTTTGCCTGCGGATTATTTTCGTATAAATTTTTTCCCATGCCAACAAATTGAGAACCTTGTCCGGGGAAGATGAATGCGTGTTTACTCATAAAATTTTTAATTGAAGTTTCAAATGTAAAAGAAAACCCGATAACAAAAATGCTATCGGGTTTGTATAATATTTTATTGATAAACTAAAACTCGGTCTTCAATTCTATAAATCTTAAAAATTCATCTTTTACTTTTTCTTCCTTAAACTTACCACCATAAAATGCAGTGACGGTACTTGCAGTATCATCGGCTACACCGCGACTTGCAACGCATAAATGTTTTGCATCTATCACTATCGCAACATCATCTGTTCCTAAAATATTTTGAAGGTCTTTACCAATTTGCATGGTTAATCTTTCCTGCACCTGCGGACGTTTGGCATAATACTGCACCAGGCGATTTAATTTGCTTAATCCAATTACCTGCCCGTTGCTGATGTAAGCCACATGCGCTTTTCCGATGATGGGTACAAAATGATGTTCGCAATTACTGTAGAACGAAATATTTTTTTCAACCAGCATTTCGTTGTACTTGTATTTATTTTCGAACAAAGCAATATCGGGCTTATTGGCAGGATTCAGTCCGCTGAAAATTTCCTGCACATACATTTTTGCAACACGACGTGGTGTTCCTCTTAAACTATCATCATTCAAATCCAAACCCAA
>JAGWPQ010000710.1 GCA_028877045.1 Bacteroidota bacterium
CTGTGGCCGAGTGGTTAGGTAGTGGTCTGCAAAACCTTCTACGGCGGTTCGAATCCGTCCGGGGCGTCGAGAAAAAAAATAATCCTACAGATTTGATGGACTTTGTTTTCTTTTGCATAAATAAATAATCATACTATTTCAAACACAAGTACGATACCGGATAAAAAAATAAATCAGCTTAACAGCGCTGATTCAAATAAACTCTTCCCTGTTTTTTTAAAATTGGAAGAGCTTCGCTTAACTATCATTGGCGGCGGCAATATTGCTTTGGAAAAACTGAATGCGGTACTTGCCAATTCGCCTCAAACATTCATCAAATTAATCGCAATTGATATTAAGGATGAGATATGGCAGTTAGCAAAAACCTGTTCAACAATTTCTGTTCATCAAAAAGCCTTTGATGAAAATGATTTGAACGAAACCAATATTCTGATCGTTGCGGTTAATGATATTGCACTTGCAACGAAAATAAAAGAACAAGCTTCTGCAAAAAATATTTTAGTAAATGTTGCCGACAAACCCGAACTCTGCGATTTTTATTTAAGCTCCATCGTTCAAAAAGGAAATTTAAAAATCGCTATTTCAACCAATGGCAAATCCCCAACCCTTGCCAAACGGTTAAAAGAAATTTTTTCTGAAACATTGCCTAACGAATTAAACGAAGTACTAAACAATCTGCATTTGATTCGTAACAAATTAAATGGCAACTTTGTCGATAAGGTAAACAGGCTAAATCAAATTACTAAAATATTGACTGTGAATGAGCCGATAAAAAAGAAGGACCATAGAAAACGAAATAAGAGAATCAGCATTTTATTTATCATTGCCATTCTTTCGGTTGTAGCAGGTTTTATTTTGTCGCTCGTTATTCCTGTTGAAACTGTATTCAATCACTCCAGAAATTTTTTACAACATTTAGACAACCGTTTTTACTGGATGATATTTGTGGGTTTTGGTGTAGAAATGATCGCCGGCAGTATGGGCATGGGTTATGGCGTAATTTGTACCTCTATTTTATTATCGATGGGCTTAAGCTTGCCGGTAATCTCAAGCAGTGTGCATACTTCCGAAATGTTTGGTTCGGCTGCCTCAACCATCAGCCATTTCCGTTTTAAAAATATCAATAAGAAATTATTCCGCACATTGGCCATTCCCGGCGTGATCACTGCCATTCTCGGCGCATTGTTTCTGATAAAGTTTGGCGACGAATATGCACATTTTCTAAAACCTGTCATTGCATTTTATACATTGTTTCTTGGCATAAAAATTTTTACAAAAGCATTTGCGGATCACAAAAAAAATACAGGAAAACTAAAATATGTTGGATGGCTGGGCGCCTTTGGCGGTTTTATAGATTCGGTTGGCGGCGGTGGCTGGGGGCCATTGGTTACAAGTACCATCATTTCGAAAGGCAGGTTGCCGCGTTATGCAGTCGGCACATCGGTTGCTGCAAAATTTTGTATAACTGTTGCCAGCGCATTTAATTTCTTCACATTCATCGGCATCAGCCAATGGCCAATTATCATCGGATTAATTTTTGGCGGTGTGATGGCTGCACCGCTTGCAGCAAGACTTACAGGTAAACTGCCCACTAAAGGGATGTTTATTGCCGTTGGTATTTTGGTTATTGGCATCAGTGTGAGAATTATCTTAAAATCGTTTCACGTTATTTGATCTGTTTGTTACCAGCAGCGGTATTTCAATATAGCTTTTCGTAGCGTCGTACACTTGTAGGCTATCTCTTTATATTACAAAAAAATACCCGAAAGATTTAAAAACCTTCAGATATTTTTTATTGCTGAATATTGTTATGCTGTACAAGAGTGCGACGCAAGGAACGATGCTATGAAAAACAAAAGCCGGTTACAAAAAAATTAAGCTGCTTTTTTATTTGCATTATCCTTAATAATCGAAACAACAGTTTCCATTTCATCGGCTTTATCTAAGAAATAATCTGCGCCATATTTCTCACATTCTTCCCGGTATGTACTGATAGTAAAATTGGTAAGTACAATTACTTTTGAAGGCAAATTGTTTTCTTTGATATATTTCAATAATTCTATGCCGCTTTTATCGGGCATCCCGATTTCTACAATTACAAAGTCGGGATTAAACGAATCCATTACCGATAAAGCATTATCTATGTCTGTAGAAATTTTAAAACTGTTGTTTGTCCCGGTTGTACCAAGTAATTCCTGCAAACGGCACGCTGTAAAGATGGAATAATCCACTAACAGTATTCGAAGATCGTTTGTTTTCATGGTCATTCATTTAATAACACAAAGCACCACCAAAAAACAAACTTTTGCAATAACGGATGTTGTGAAATAGAAGTAGTAATTTAATCTTTTAAAATAGTAGTAAATCAATGTCAGATTGTAGTTAAAATACTACAATCCTGTAAAAAAATGACCCCCAGCTTACAATCGAAA
>JAGWPQ010000711.1 GCA_028877045.1 Bacteroidota bacterium
AGACAGCGACAAACAAGTTTAGAAGCAGAATCGAAAAGAATTAAATAAAAACTATGAAGACCAAATACAAAAATCCCTTTGCATGGCAGAGGGATTTTTTATTTTACCAATTCAATTGTTTTACCAGCAATCGTTTCAACATCCTGCAATTCCATACATTTAAAATGTTTTTTGGGACATTTTTTATAACCGATCTTACTGCATGGTCGGCATGATAGGTTTGAGATTTGAGATTTGAAATTTGAAATTGTTTCATTTCCATAATAAACATCCATCCCAAATTCGGGAACTGTATTTCCCCAAACCGAAATGATTTTCTTTTTAAAAGCAGCTGCAATATGCATCAGGCCTGTATCGTGGGTGATAATGAGGTTGGCATCGCGTACCAGATCGGCACTTTCATTCAAATTAAATTTACCGCAGGAATTATAAATTTTGATTTCATTCATCGCAGCAATTTCATCACCAATTATTTTATCTTCTTTTCCACCCAATAAAATAATCGGGAAATTAATTTGCACACACAACTCTTTCAATTTATGAACCGGTAATTTTTTTGTATTCAGTGCAGCGCCGATAACAATACCTACATAGCCGAAATTATGCGATAAAGGAATATCATTTTTTGTAACACAATCTTTCTGCGGAATAAAATAATCCAAACCCTTTCCATCGTTCACCACACCAAAACTTTTTACAGTTTGCAGGTAACGGTCAACAATATGTACATTGGGCAGGCGATTAATTTTTAATGCCGTCAATAACCATTTTTGAATATTTAATTTATTGAACGAAAAACTTTTTACACCATGCAGTACACGTTTTACTTTCCATGTTCGAAGGTTGTGGTGCAGGTCGATGATATAATCGTAGTCTTCGTTTTGCAATAGGTGGATCATTAATTCCCAACTTTCATTCAGCACAATAACTTTATCAACGTAAGGATTTGTTTCAACCAATCCGCTATAATTTTTCTTCGTTAAAAAATGCACAGTTGCATCTTTTACCTGCTCTTTTAAACAACGGATAACAGGTGTGGTCAAAACAATATCACCAATAGAAGAAAAGCGGATGATGAGAAATTTCATAACACGAATTACACGATTTTTTTCGAATTATCTTTTAAAGAATTTTTTTATGTAGCAAGCTGTAGAATAAGAATGAAGCTGCAGTTGCGTCGCACTCTTGTACGTTCTGTTTTTAACTGAGCATTTTTTAACCTCACAAAGAACTTGGGTAATACTCTTTGTACACATTAATCTTTGAATTTTATTTTTGGATTTCTTTATTGATGAAAGATGCTTGTAATTACAATCAGCTTTTTCTCTTCATCAATAAAATAAACAATTGAAAACGGAAATTTTCTGGTTTTAGCTTCGTGAAATTGTTTGTAAGTCTTACGAAAGAAATCGTTTTTTTTTCTATCTTATCTATTTTTTCATTGATAACTTTAATGAAATCTTTGGCAGCTTCTTCACTTCTTTCTTTATACCAAACAACCGATTCTAAGTATTCGGCAGCAGCTCTTTGTACCGAACGCACAAGTGTGCGACGCAACTGCAGCTTCATTGAAATACCGCAGCCGGTAACAAAAAAATCATGGATACATTTCTTCCACTTCCAGCTCTACATAATTCAGGTCCTTGTGATAAGTTTCTTCGGTAAAATAAAATGCTACCAATGTAATGCTCATCACAACAAAGGCTGTTACAATGCCACTGTTTATCAAAGTCCAGCCCCATGTTTTTTGAAACAAATTGAGGAACATTAAATTAATTAAAGGCAATGCGCCGCGTACCATATTTGGAAT
>JAGWPQ010000712.1 GCA_028877045.1 Bacteroidota bacterium
CATCAGGCTCACTCGGAGTTAGTACCCAAGGTGTCTTACACAAATATTTGTATCGATAAAGTGCAGATGGGATTGGGATGTATCAATAGTTGGGGAGCATTGCCCATCGATAAATATCGAATGCATTACGGCAATTACGAATTTTCGTTTATAATGGAACCCATTGTAAACAGGTTTTAATGATTGATGGTTTCAACCGGTTATTCAGAAAATACAATCTCTCTGAGATGCATAAATATATTTCAGTAATTACATTTATATTTTTTCTATTTTGTAAAAATAGTATAGATGCACAAATAAAATATACTGTTGAAACCCCGCTGATTTTGGATACTGTTATTTCTTCAACAGAAAATTTTAAGGGACTGAACTGGGCCGATCCACGCGATAATTTTGTTGATGACTGGTTATTGCCTACAGGACTTAACAGTACGGATAATTATGATGCGATCCTTATAAAAGCAGACAGTATATTATCTGCATTTAAACGAACAGGTGCTAATACTATTCGGCTGCCCATTAATCCTCCAAGCGTTTTACAAAGCTGGTGGGCATCTTATTCTGCAGCCATTGACAAAGCTTCGGCCAAAGGGATGAAAGTAATTGTAGCATATTGGGAAGCGGCAAGTTCGAAAGATGGTAAAGTGGATGATATTGATGCTTTCTGGAAAATGTGGAATGAAGTGGTGAATAAATACAAATCTGATACGAATGTATATTTTGAGATATTTAATGAACCTCATGGTTATAGCGTATCAGATCTGAAAGAACTTTATTTCAAATGGTTGACCACCTATACCGATGTCCCCAGGCGAAGGATTATGCTCGATGGCGCAGGGTATGCACGTGATGTAAACAGCATCGGCGACGACAACAGATTTGATGGTTGCCTTTTATCTTTTCATGAATATACCTGGTTCGATCCTTCTTATAAAACAGTAGCAGATTGGGAAATACCGGTAAAGTCAATCCAATATCCTAAAAGAACAGTTGTAACAGAGTTTGGTATTCCAATGACAACGGGTAAAGATTATTTGGGAGGTCGGGTCAATGATGTGCAAATTGCTTATTTGCAGGGAATGACTGATCAAATGCATAGCCTTAATATTGGTGGTGTTTATTGGCCCGGATTAAGGGCCGGCGATACCTTTAGCCTGCTTACATTGAAGGGCAATTCTGTTTCTGTAAATAATGTTTCAGGGTTTGTAAGGATACAATATGCCTGGAGAAATAAATAATGTTTTTGGTATGATCAATTATATCATTTCACTTATGAATCTTATACAAAATTTAGTACAGATTAATTAAGTGTAAAACATACATTTATCTTATTTTTGTTTCTTCTTAAGATATGAATTAACATCTTAATCAGCTTGTCAATGAAAAAGAAATATTTTAAAACTATAGCTATCCTGCTGCTTTTTTTTCAACACGGCTTTTCGCAGAACTATCAAAAAACCAACTTTGGTATAAAATCTAAAGTAGGACAGGTGCAAATTGAAATTCAATTTTTCAGTCCCGAAACGGTACGGATTTTAAAGTCGCCTGAAGGTTCTTCTTTCACAAAAAAGAGTATCTCAGTTATAAAAGAACCTGTGAAAACAGATATTAAAATTTCGGAAGATGAAAATAAAATATCAGTACAATCTTCTGCTGTAAAAGTTCAACTGGATACTAAAACAGGTAAAATAACTTATTTCAATTTGCAGGGCGAACAACTTTTTACCGAGAAAGATAATGGTATCAAATTCACACCGGTTCAGGATGTTGATGCCAAAACATTTCTTGTTCGGCAAGCTTTTTTGTTAGATAAAGATGAAGCTATTTATGGCTTGGGCCAGCACCAGAATGGAATGATGAACCAACGTAATCAAAAACTTTTCCTCCGGCAGCAAAACATGCAAATCTGTATTCCTTTCTTTCAATCAATAAAAGGTTATGGTTTGTTTTGGGATAATTATTCACCAACAACTTTTGCAGATAATTTACAGGAAACTTCTTTCGAATCGCAAGTGGGCGATTGCGCCGATTATTATTTTATGTACGGTGGCAATGCCGATGGTGTTATAGCCCAAATGCGCAGTCTTACCGGGCAGGTTCCTATGTTTCCTAAATGGACTTTTGGATATTGGCAAAGCAGGGAACGTTATCAAACGCAGTTTGAAATAGTTGATGTTGTAAAAAAATACCGCAACTTAAAAGTGCCGTTTGATGGCGTTGTGCAAGACTGGCAATATTGGAGTACCGATGATG
>JAGWPQ010000713.1 GCA_028877045.1 Bacteroidota bacterium
AGAAAAAGATAGTATTAAAATTGAATTTATTGGTTATAAAACACTCGTAGTTTCAAACAAAGAATTAATTGAAGGCAAGATTTTTTATCTGCATAAATCAAGCAACAATTTGCAGGATGTGGTAATTAAGAATTGCAATCAGTATGAAGAAAAAAGTATTGATTATAATTATGGAAAGATCGATAGTTACTGGACTGTGTCGCCAGGTTTTAAAGGTGAGTACATTTCTTACTATCAAAATCAAAACAATATTAGTGGCTATATTGATGAAATAAAATTGCAAACCGTTTCCTTTTCTTTAATTCCTCAAAATTTTTCAATCCCATTGCGATTGCATTGGTATGAGTGGGATAGTGTAAAAAAAATGCCAGGTAAAGAACTAACTGATACCAGTATTTTAATATTTGCATATAAACATGGCAGAAATAAAATACATATTCCAGCGAAGAAAATATTCTTCGATGATGATGGTGTTGTAATTGGATTGGAATTTTTATATCCGAGTGAAATGGAAAAGCTTTTTTTACAATTGCATGAGAATGAAGAGAGGCAAAAGTTTGTGACAAAAAATCAGTGGTCTTTTGGGATGGCTGAAAATAATAGTGAGGATCTTTGTTTTTTTAAAGTAAAAATAAAAGAACAAATTTATTTTCATGAACTAAAACGGAATACAAAAAATTTAAAACCAGCACTCAACTTCACAATTAAAACCTGCAAAAACTAAATCACCCCATTACCAACAAATCTTCTTCATTTAATAAAGCCGAATTCGACTTATTGGTTTTTAATGCTCTTGCTTTTTCCATTACCTGTTGCACAATTTCATAAGTAGAATGCGAAAGTTGCAGTGGCTTTGGGTTCGCAGCAGTCAACCATTCCATAACTTTTTCACTAAAATTATTTTCAATAGAATTTACGATCGGCACATCAAATCTTTTTAATGCTGCTGCATTGCAGAGCTGTTCGTACTGACCTTTGATGGGCAAACACATTAATTTTTTGCCAAGATATAAGGCTTCGGCAGGTGTTTCAAACCCGGCACCGGTAATCACGCCATGCGAACGGATCATACTTTCATTAAATGCTTTACCATCAACCGGAATAAAAGTTATATTGTCATCAATAATTTTTGTTTTTACTTTTTTGCTAAACACTTCAAACCTTAAACCTTTTAAACTTCTTAAACTTTTTGCAACCACTTCATCGCTGTAATGCGATAAATAAACTGTAACATGACCTTCATCGGTTGTTTCGGCTTTTAATATTTCATCTTTAATGATCGGCGAAAAAATAAAATCATCATACTGTTCAAAGTGAAGCCCAATATAGCTTGCAGCCGTTGCATATTTTTGTAAAATAATTTCACCTGCAAGATCTTTTTTAACTGGTCTTGGTGTTTTTGCCGAAACAAAACTTGCCTGATGACCAAAGTTTATACTCGGTACATTTTTTATTTTACAAGCCAGCGAAGTGATACTTTCAAAATCATTGATCACCACATCATATTTTTCAACCGGTAATTTTTTTGCTTCTTTATAAATTCTTAGAGGATTAAATGCTGTCAGCATTTTCCAATAATCCAATCCGCCTCTGTTTCCGTAAAATAAACTAACACCTTTGCTCCTGAATTTTACAGGAAGATTTGCATTTAAATCAGAATTACTGCCGCTTAAAAAAACATCAACCTCACCATACTGTTTAAGGTATGGCATCAGTTCCATCGCACGGCTTATGTGACCGTTTCCTGTAGCTTGTATGGCGTAAAATATTTTCATAAATTTTTTAGTTGAAAGGAAATGCCGATGTAAATGCAACATTGCTGCTTATCATTTCCGATGGCTGTGCCAGCGAACTGATAAACATGGCCACATCATCTGTAACCACATTTAATTTGGGCAAATTCTTTTCCATTTTAATTACCGGCGTTTGTTTAAACTTCTTTTCATCATATTCGTACATGTGCCAGTCGTTATTATAAAATTCTAACGCAGTTAAATGTTCTACCCAATCACCACTGTTTAAATAAATTACTTTGCCATCTTTTGTTTCAACAGTTCTCATCTGCGGTTCGTGAATATGTCCGCAAATCACATAATCATATTTTTTTTCAATGGCTATCTCGGCAGCGGTTTGTTCGAAGTTGTTGATGCGGGTCACTGCTTTATTTACACGGTTCATCACATTTTTCGATAAACTCATTTTTTCTTTTCCCATCATCTGCAATATCCAGTTCATGAATCTGTTGATGCGGATCAATAAATTATAACCATGGCTTCCCAGCTTCGCCAGCATTTTTGCACTTCCTTTTGTCGTGGTATCAAAAACATCACCATGAAATATCCAGCACATCTTTCCGTTAATTTCCATCACCACTTTATCAACCAATTGAAAATTTCCAAACTCAATCTCACTGTACCTGCGCATGGCTTCATCATGATTTCCGGTAACATAAATTACACGAGTTCCTTTGGCGGCAAGGCTCATCACTTCTTTAATTACCTGAATATGTTCGATGGGGAAATAATGTTTTCTGAACTGCCACACGTCAATCACATCGCCATTCAGAATTAAAATTTGCGGGGAAATACTTTTCAAATAATTCACGATCTCTTTGGCCTGGCAGCCATAAGAGCCTAAATGCAGGTCACTCATCACAACAACATCAACCGGTCTTCGTTCCATACAACTTTGGGTTTAGCAAAGCTCAAAACATTATGTTACGCCAATATGAAGTACAGATGAAGAAATTGTTATGTAACCGGCTGCAGAATATAAATGAGGCTGCCGTTGCGTTGCACTCTTGTACGGTTTGTACATTCTTGAACAAGGAATGCTGTAATAAAAAAACAGTTCCAAAAAAGTTTGGAACTGTTTAAAGAGGTTTACTTCTGTTGTATTAAGAAGCTTTTGTAGCTGTAGTAGCTGCTGGTTTTTTTGGTGCTGCTGCATTTACGTGCGGTCTGCTTTTACCAAACGAACCTTTAAAACGTTTTCCTTTTGCGGTTTTTTTGTCGCCTCTACCCATGATATTATTTTTTTAATTTTACGGTTGTGAACTGCGAAAATAAAAAAGTCCCGCCAAATGGCAGGACTTTAATTTTTTTGAACAAGAATTAGAGTTTACCGCTCAATTCTTTACCTGCTTTAAAACGAGCAACTTTTTTAGCTTTAATTTTAATAGCAGCGCCTGTTTGTGGATTACGACCAGTACGAGCAGCGCGTTTAGATACTGAGAAAGTACCAAAACCAACTAAAGTAACTTTACCGCCACCTTTTAAAGTTTTAGTAACAGCTTCTACAAAAGAATCTAAAGCACCATTTGCTTGTGTTTTTGTAATACCGGCATCTTCGGCAATTTTTGCAATCAATTCTGCTTTGTTCATAAATGTTTTTTTAATGAGTTATTTAACGAGTAACAAATTTATCTGCTTTTATCAATCAACAAAATTTTTTTAATTTTTCGCAAATAGCTTTTTTAATGCTAAAAGCCTTATGAATAAAGGGTTTTAAGGATTTTTTGTTTAATGAAAAAATGAACGTTTACACATGCAATCTTCTGAAATGCAGTGTGGCAAAGGATTTCAGGCATTCTCTTCTGAAATCCGCGGCCTGTAAGGGTTTGAGGTTAATATAACGAAGATTTGTGATTATCAAAATTAAGTTCAGAATGTTTCCACACTTAATGCACAACCTGCATTAACGAACGAAATCCTGCAATTTTATTTCCCCAGGTTTTCATGGCATCCTGCCTTAATGCTGTTGCAAATCGATCAATGTATCGCTGATAATCTTCTTTTGTTGCAGCATAATATTGTGTTGCATAAGTAAAGCCATCAGTTTCATCTGTTTCTAAAACTTTCACAAACTGAAACTTTATGAAACATCCCGTGTTCATTATTTCAGGAATATGTTTTGTTTTCATCCAATCAACCCATGCTTCATGAATGCTGCGATCGGTTTTTGTTGTTACGTTATAGATGAACATGATCAAATTTTTATTTCGGCGTAGATGGGACAATGATCGCTTTGTTTTACATCGGGGTAAATTTTTGCGTCCACCAATTTGTCTTTTAAATTGTCTGTAATGCTGATGTAGTCTATTCTCCAGCCTTTGTTTTGTAAACGAACACTTGGAAATCGTTGGCTCCACCAACTGTATGCATCTTTTGTTTGCGGATTGATGAAACGGAATGTATCAATGAAACCATCGGCTAAAAATGCCGTCATCCATGCACGTTCTTCGGGTAAAAATCCTGATGAATTTTTATTTCCTTTCGGATCATGAATATCAATTTCGGTATGCGCAATATTATAATCGCCGGTGATGATGAGTTGCGGTCTTGTTTTTCTCAAGTCTTTCAAATAATCATGAAATTCTTCTAACCATTTATATTTATACGTTTGCCTTTCATCGCCGCTGGTACCCGATGGAAAGTATGCATTGATCAAAGTAAGTTTTCCAAAATCCAAACGAATCACTCTTCCTTCAAAATCGCTTTGTTCTTTTTGATGGCCGTATTCAACATTGTCGGGTTTTATTTTGGTGAACACGGCAACGCCGCTGTATCCTTTTTTTTGTGCCGAGAACCAAAACGTCTCGAAACCCAATGCCTCAATGCTTTTAACATCAACATCATCTTTATTTGCTTTTGTTTCCTGAATGCAGATAATATCGGCAGGATTTGTTTGCAGCCATTCTATTAAACCCTTTTTCATGGCAGCCCTGATGCCGTTGGTGTTGTATGAAATGATGCGCATAATGAATTTATAATTTGAAATTTTTGATTTAATATTTCAAAGCGAACAAAAAAATAAAATTTTATTTATGCACTTTGTGTAATACTTCAAGTTCTTTGTGGTTAAAAAAAGTTCAACAAAGAACAAAGCGTACAAGTGTGCGACGCAACGAAAGCCACATTCATGCTCTTCAGCTAGTAACAAAAAAAAGTTTATTTGGTTTAAAAAGTAAAACCAAGATTTAATATCATTTCGTAAGTACCAAACATTTGCCGCATGGTTCCGTTGTTAATTCCCAAACCGCTGTAGCTTGCAAAATCCAATTTATTACTGTATTCGAGATAAACAGTTTTGTAGAAAGTGGCCCGCAGCGCGGCTTCGGTGCCAACATTCCAACCGCCAACCTGAAAATGCGGATCGTTCTTTACACCAAACAACATATTTTCTACATGCGGAATCAAAGGGCCGATACCTGCTTTTCCAAAACCATCTAATTTAAAATTTTTGTTGGGCGATTGATAGATCGGATAACGTTTTACCAAATTGAATAATAAAAAATTGGCACCATTATTCAAGTAATAAAAAAATCCGTTGGCTTCGTTAAATGCAACTGTGGTATCAACCTGACGATTATTTAATTTGCCAACAATATGTGCATCCTGATCGCGTAAAATATATTTTGTATGAT
Source organism: Bacteroidota bacterium (assembly GCA_028877045.1). GTDB lineage: Bacteria > Bacteroidota > Bacteroidia > Chitinophagales > Chitinophagaceae > CAIQDX01. The sequence continues at coordinate 5,426 of JAGWPQ010000713.1, forward strand.
CGAAATTAATCTCGAAAAATAAATTTTTCTTTTTGTTGATGGACCAGCCGATGCGGTAATTGTATTGCGGAATGGAAAGCGGAATTTTGAAAATACCCATATCCCATCCAAGATGGTCGCGGGCACTTACATTTTTTAATTTATAATCATTACTCATCGATGATTGCATCACACGGATGCTGCTGTGTGTGTACCATTCGGCATTATAGCCCCAGGAAAAATAAAATTCGCCTTTCTTTTCTTTTTTCTTTTTTGTTTGTGCATTGGCCGAAAATTGCAACGATAAAAATCCAATCGAAAGCAGCATGACCATCCAATATCTGTTCTTCATAAAAAATTATTTATGGTGCAAAAGTATTGCAGTAATTCCAGTTCAAAAATTTTGAATCACGTTATTAACTAATTTTATGCTGAATGAAACAGGATAAAAAAATAGAAAGAATCATTCCGGCCGAGCAGCCGGTTTATTTAGACGGCCCCAAACCGCGTATCAACGAATTGAATTTTGCATGGCGGGTATTTAAAGAATTTATTTATGCGTTCAGGACATTGCATTTTGCCGGTCCCTGCATTACCGTTTTTGGTAGTGCCAGATTTGATGAATTCAATCCATATTATCTTGCTGCACGCGAATTTGGCAAACGCATAGCAGCATTGGGTTTTACCACATTAACTGGTGGTGGTCCCGGAATAATGGAAGCTGCCAATCGGGGTGCATTTGAAGCAGGCGGACAATCGATCGGCTGCAATATTAAATTGCCTTTCGAGCAAAGAGCAAATCCGTGGGTGAATGCCACCATTACATTCAATCATTTTTTTACGCGCAAAGTGATCCTGGTAAAATATTCTTATGCGTTTATTATTTTGCCCGGTGGTTTTGGAACGATGGACGAATTTTTTGAAACATTAACGCTGGTGCAAACAAAAAGTATCGAGCAATTTCCCATTGTTTTGTTTGGCGTAAAATATTATCAGCCTTTGTTCGATTACCTGCATTTGATGGCGCACAAAGGAACCATCACACACGATGATTTGAAATTGGTTTTATTGACTGATGATTTCGATAATGCCATTCAGCATATCCAAACTTATGTGCGAAAAAATTATACGGTTAAACCAAGAAAAAGATTGTGGTGGTTGTTTGAAAAAAGATAATTATGTTGCCGGCGACAGAATAAGAATGTGGCTGAGGTGCAGCCTGTACTGAGCTTGGCGAAATATCGCACACTTGTGCGTTCGGTTCATCGCTCACCAAATATCAGGGAATAAAAATATTGCTCTTAAAATTGAGATAAAATGAAATTCAGTATTCCGGAAAAAATAAAAAAAGTATTTAAAATAACATCTATCATCATTGGTGTTTTATTGTTGCTGATGTTTTCATTGCCGGCCATGTTTCCCGAAACGGTTTCTCAAAAAATAAAACAATGGACCAATAAAAGCATTAACGGTGAACTGAATTTTTCGAAAGCCAGATTATCTTTCTTCAATCATTTTCCATCGCTCACATTAACCTTGTACGACTTTACTTTAAAAGGTTCAAAGCCTTTCGAAAAAGATACATTGATCGCTTCGAAAGAATTGGCGTTGGGAATTAATTTAAAATCTGTGTTCTCAAAAAGTATCAGCATCAGCCAGATATTTGTGAGCAACGGCGATATAAATATTGAAGTAAATAAAAACGGAGAAGC
>JAGWPQ010000714.1 GCA_028877045.1 Bacteroidota bacterium
AACAAAATATCGGATCGATATAACCGTTCTTATCAAAATCTTTAGCATAGAAATCCATTGGTTCACTTACAGAAGCGTGAAACTGATTATTCCATCCCTGGTTGCCTGCAATAACATCCATATCGCCATCACCATCCATGTCTGCCATTTGCAAACAATTCCACCAGCCTTTTGATGCAAATGGGATATATTGTTTTGATGCATCTTCAAAATAATTTTTTTTATTGATAAACACTTTTATAGAATTCCACTCTCCCGCTGTAATTAAATCTGGGTAACCATCACCATTTACATCCAACCATAGCGCATCGCTTATCATTCCAATTTTCGAAATATTTTTTCCGATCGAACCTGATACGTCTTCAAAAATTCCTTTCCCAATATTTTTTAATAAATAAGATCTGGGTAATGTTGGAAATGCTCCCGGCACAACTTTTCCACCAATAAATAAATCTGTATTGCCATCCTTATCAAAATCAATTGCTTTTACAACACCTGCACTAACAAATATAGGAGGTAAAGCATTTTTACTTCTGGTAAAATTTCCTTTCCCGTCGTTAATATACAGCCGGCTTTGCAAAGCCTGATCGTTCGATGAAAATTCATAACCGCCACCAGAAACCAACAAATCCATATCGCCGTCATTATCTGCATCAAAAAATATGGCACTTACATCTTCGCTTTCTTTGTCTGCAATAAAATCGACACATTTTTTTTCTGTGAAACCATATTTTGTTTGCAGCCAAAGCGAAGCTGGCTGGCCTTTTGCGCCGCCAATAAAAACATCTTCCATTCCATCACCATTTACATCGGCCTTTGCCATGCATGGTCCGCTTCTTGAAAAATAATGTGGCAGCAAAGGTTGCACTGCAAAATCATTAATATCGTTTTCATTGTGTTTGAAATTGATAGGCGATTTTATTTCCTTAAAAAATGAATTATTATTTTTTGATAGATAATTTTCAGTAGCGGTGGCTTGATTGATAAATGCAGTTATGGTTTGATCAGCTTTTATTTGTTGTAAAACTTGTTTATGGTCATTTGGCCAAATGATGATGAGTGAATCGATGGTCGTTGCATTGCCAACACCGAAATGAATAACAGGGTCAACCGAAGATTGATAACCGCGAACCGGTAATTGTTCCTGGTATTGCGTTTGGCCATTTGCATATAAAATTATTTTAGTCCCATATGCAAGGCTATTTTGTTTGTCACCTTTTAATTGAATACGTAAAAAATGATTTAATTTTTTATCGCTTGTATTATTTTTATAAAAACCTGCATCAGAATCAATGTTATTGGTAATTAAATCCAGGTCGCCATCATTATCCAAATCTGCATAAATAGCGCCATTCGAAAAACTTTTTTCATCCATGCCCCACTCGGTCACTTTATTTTCAAATTGTTCTTTTCCGTTATTCCTGTAAATATAATTTGGTAAATTAATACCCTGCATATTAGAAATATATTCAGCAAGGTTGAATGGTTTTCCCTCCTGTAATCTTTTTGATTCATCATAAGAATATTTTATAAACTGCAGATTGGTATTATCTCTTTTATAACCATTACTTATAAAAAGGTCTTTAAATCCATCATTATCAAAATCAGCCAGTAAAGGACTCCAGCTCCAATCTGTATTAGATATTCCGGCCAATTGACCTACTTCAGAAAAGGTGCCGTCGCCATTATTTTTTTGCAAAGTATTGCGCATAAACTGCGGTAACATTCCATTTTTAAAAAGCATATTATATTGATCAAAATTATCGGCACCGATATGCATTTTTTGTGCATGGTTATCCTCAGGCATCATATCTAACTGAATAATATCAGGTAATAAATCGTTGTTATAATCATTTATGTCAATGCCCATCCCATACAATGAAGTGTTTTTAATTTTATATTTCAAACTGTCTGTAAAAGTGCCATCATGATTATTAATGTATAAATAATCGGGTTCTTTAAAATCGTTCGATATATAAATATCTGGCCACCCATCTTTATTAATATCAGCCACACTTACACCTAACGAGAAAGTTAATCGATTACTTTTTATTCCTGCACTTTTAGTAATATCAATGAAATGACCATTATCATTTCTGAATAATTTAT
>JAGWPQ010000715.1 GCA_028877045.1 Bacteroidota bacterium
ATTATGTTGTTTCATCAATTCTTTGCTATAATCGTCAATTTTAATTAATGCGAAATATGCCACAGAAACAACCCTGCCGCCGGGATCCCTGTTTACATCTCCAAAGCAATACAATTGCTCCATATAGACAGAAGTTAATCCTGTTAACTGATCTAATATCCTGTTGGCAGCAGCATCAACACTTTCATCGCTTTTAACAAACCCTCCCATTAAACTCCACTTTCCCATTTCAGGCTCAAATCCCCGTTTCACCAGTAACGCTTTAATTTCTTTGCCATCAAATCCGAAAATAATACAATCAACAGCTACCATAAGGCTGTCGTGCCTTTTATACTGGAATATCCTTGTCATTCTTATTAATTAATCAATTTATAATTCAAGCAATACCATCTGTATGCAATTGTTTTTAAAACTAAAAAAATATATATTTAATTTTATCAAAACGTTTACCAGAAATACCAGTAGAATGCAGCACAGAGAATCACAACGCCCAATGATGCAATTACATCCCACTTGTTCCAACTCTTCCAGATAAGGGCCTTGTAGTCGCCTGTGAAAGTTATAGCATCTATCTGTTGTGCGGTTGGCTTCGGAGTAAACACCGATACTACAACCATCATCAGCATGATGAAAACCAGCAACCATATCTCAAATATAAGCCAGTTAGTATGCCAAAACCAATTTGTGGATTTCCAGTACCAGCCTGTCATCACATTTTTGCCTGTATTTGTAAAGATATTGGTCAGCAAGCGTGCCATACCGATCAGAAAGCCTACGATCAAACCTGTTTCACCTGCCTTTGGCGTAATTTTTTTGGAGAATATACCAAGTACAAATACTGCCACCATTGCAGGAGCAAGCAGTGATTGAATGCCTTGCAAATAGGAGTAAAGGCTTCCGAGACTCATCATGACCGGTATCCATATAATACCAAGTATCACAACCACAATTGTTGCAATACGGCCTACCAATACATATCTGGCTTCACTTTTACCTTTGAACATTGGCTTATAAAAATCTTCGGTAAACAATGTAGCACAGGAGTTGAAGAATGCCGCTAAAGAAGCAACCAATGCAGATATAAAGCCGATGGTAACAATACCTTTCACACCGGCTGGCAAAACAAACTTGACCAATGAACCAAAGGCGGTATCAGGGTTTTCTAACGTAAAGCCGCTGTCCGGACGTGCCGCCAATGCTGCAGCTACCATACCGGGTATCAGGAACATAAATACAGGTAATAATTTGAAATAACCGGCAGCAATAGTTCCTCTGCGTGCCCGTTTCATTACTGAGTCGTTAGATTCCCCTTTTGTTTGTCCGAGTACACGTTGAACAATATGTTGGTCGGTAGCCCAATACCAAAAGCCGATAATTGAGGCTCCTATAAATACCCAAAAACCGGGATAGTCGTCGTACAGTGGGTCGCCTGTTTCAAAGTGGAACATGTGGTTTGTTCCGTAGGCAACACCGTCAGCTCCTTTACTCAACGTTTTGGAATAATCGATCATTGCAGTCCAACCGTGAAAAACATTACCGTCCCCAAGTGCCGACAATCCTAAGAAAAGTACAAGGAATGAGCCAATGATAAGTATAGGTGTTTGAATTGCCGAAAGTGTCATAACACCCTTCATTCCACCAAAAATGGTAAAGACACCTGTCAAAACAATCAAGCCAATAGCGCCGTACCAGAAAGGCAAGCCGAGAAGGCTCTCCATAAAGATACCGCCGGTAAATGCTGTTACACTTACCTTGGTCAGCACATAAGCTATCAATGTAATAATAGACAGCCATGAACCGGTACGGGGTGTATAACGATTTTTGAGGAAGTCGGGCATGGTGATGATTTTACCCAATTTATTATTCATCAATTGATAGAACGGAACAAAAAGCCAGCCCAGGATGAGTATCATCCAACCTTGCATTTCCCAATGTGCCATACCTACTCCAGCCTTTGCACCTGTGCCGGCAAGTCCTACAAGGTGTTCAGAACCGATGTTGGCAGCAAAGATGGCCGCACCAATAATATACCAGGGTTCGCCTTTGCCAAACAGGTAATCTTCGCTGTCGGCACCATGCATCATACTTTTGTGTTTTTGTATCGAACGCCATACAGCCCATGATACAGCCAAAATCCCAACTGCTATAATCACCCAGTCGAGCCAGATAAACTCATGTGAATTCCAATTCATAGTCTTTAATTAAATGATTTTGTGGAATAGTTTGATTATTATTTGAAAGCAATTTCGTTCCACCTCAATTCATTTTTGAATTGGTACAGATTTGTGTCTTTACCAATTAATACAAACTCGATTCCTAACATTTCAGCAAAGTCCTGCAAATGTTCGGATGTTAAGTTCTGACTGTAACATGTATGATGTGCACCGCCTGCCAATATCCACGCCGCACAACCTGTATGCATGTTTGGATATGGTTTCCATAACACACGTGCAACAGGAAGTTTTGGTAATGATTGTAACGGATTAACTGCTACAACTTCGTTTACCAATAAACGAAACCTGTTACCCATATCAACTATTGATGCATTTAATGCAAGGCCCGGTTCGGTATTAAATACCAATCTTACCGGATCGGCTTTGCCACCAATTCCCAGCGGATGTATTTCGCATGATGGTTTACCCTGAGCAATTGATTCGCATATTTCTAACATGTGCGCACCTAATACCATTCTGTTATCGGGATTAAAATGATAAGTATAATCTTCCATGAAAGAGTTACCTCCTTTTAATCCGCTGCCCATTACTTTCATGGCTCGAACCAATGCTGCTGTTTTCCAATCGCCTTCACCTGCAAAGCCGTAGCCCTTGCTCATTAAGCGTTGAGCGGCAATACCCGGTAATTGAACCATACCATGCAGATCTTCGAACGTATCTGTAAACCCTTTAAAATTTCCTGCACTTAAAAATGTTTCAATTCCAATTTCAATTTTTGCTGCTTCGCGTAATGATTGATGTTGTGCACCGCCTTTAACCAATGATGGCATCAATGTATAAGTATCGGCATACTCCTGTACCAATGCATCAATTTGTTTATCGGTAGTTTCATTAATAACTTTTACCAGATCACCAACACCATACGTATTAACTGCATATCCAAATTTAATTTCTGCTTCCACTTTATCACCTTCGGTAACAGCAACGTAACGCATGTTATCGCCAAAGCGTGCATACCTCGCACCTTTCCAATCATTCAATCCTGCCGCAGCTCTTGTCCATGCATTTATTTTTTCTAATGACTCTGTATCCTGCCAATGACCCACAACAACTTTTCTGTTCAAACGCATACGTGTCATGATGAAACCAAATTCTCTGTCACCATGCGCACTTTGATTCAAATTCATAAAATCCATATCAATATTTTCCCATGGGATATCGCGATTGAATTGTGTATGAAAATGCAACAAAGGTTTCTGTAATATTTTTAATCCGCCGATCCACATTTTTGCAGGAGAAAAAGTGTGCATCCATGCAATGATACCGATACAATCCTTTGCAGCATTGGCATCCTGACATACAGCAAAAATTTCTTCTGGCGATTTTACTGTTGGTTTAAACACAACACGAACAGGTATTTGCGGAGAATCGTTTAACGATGCTGCTATTACTTTTGAATGTTCTGCAACTTTTTTCAAAGTTTCTTCACCATATAAATCCTGACTTCCGGTAACAAACCATACTTCTAATTTTTTCAGGTCTAACATAAAATATTAATTGTTGTTAATGAATATTATTTAATTGAAAATTTATAAACTGTTGTTTGCTTATATGTTTCTCCGGGTTTTAAAATAGTATTGGGAAATGCAGGCTGGTTAGGGCTATCGGGATAATGCTGCGCTTCCAAACATAATGCTCCGTGCTTAACATATTTTCTTGCTCCTTTATCGGCAGTCAATGTTCCGTCTAAAAAATTCCCCGAATAAAATTGAACAGCGGGTTCGGTTGTAAACATTTCCATTAATCTTCCGCTTGCCGGATGGTATAAAGTTGCTGCAAGTGAAAGTTCGTTACCGGTTTTATTCAATATCCAATTATGATCGTAACCACCATCTACCGAATCAATATCTCTTCCTATTTCTTTAGGAATCAAGAAATCCATTGAAGTATTTTTTACAGAATCGATCTTCCCGATAGGAATTAATTTGCTATCAACGGGCGTATATCTTGCAGCATTCAATTGCAATTGATGATTAAGAATCGTTGAATCGGCTCCGGCAGATAAATTAAAATAAGCATGATTTGTTAAGTTAACCGGAGTAGGTTTATCGGTTGTTGCAGTATATTCGATCTGCAAAGCATTATCTGACCTTAACGTATAAACCACAACAGCGGTTAATGTTCCGGGAAAACCTTCTTCTCCATCTTTACTTACATAAGTTAATTTAATAGAGCTGTCGCCTTGCAGAGGTTCGGCCATCCAAATCACTTTATCAAATCCTTTTAATCCGCCATGCAGTGTATTGCCATGATCGTTTGCGGCTAAGTGATACGTTGTATTATTTAATGTGAATGTGGCATTGGCTATTCTGTTGGCATATCTTCCGATTAAAGCACCAAAGAATGGATTTGTTTTTTGAAGATAACCGTCTAATGAATCGTATCGAAGAATAACATTACCTTCTTTATCATTTTTATCTTTCGTAATAATTTCAGTAAGCGTTCCTCCGTAATTAAGAAGACTCACTTTCATGCCCACAGCATTGGTAATGGTGTATTGAATTATTTCTTTATCGTTTAACTGCCCGAAAGTTTTTATTTCGATCCCGGGTTTAGGATTTGCCGGTTGATTCGTATTGCACGAAATAAAAAACAGCAATGCACAAAAAGGAATTAAGAAAATTGTTTTCATCTGTATATTATTTATTGTTTTTTAATTGTCAGATGAAATTTGCCATAAAAAATATTCGTTACCGGTTGGTATAAAAATGAATATTTTTTTGGGTTCATTTCATATTGCAAGTTTTAATTTGATTTTTATTTTAGTTTTTACAATCGTTGTCAATCAAAATTTTACTCCATTAATTTTTTGCTTTTACACGCAACAACAAACAACCATGAGGTGGAATATTTTGACTGAAATATTTTTTATATTTTCCAATATCTTCTTTCTTCCACAAGTCTCTTAAAATTATTTCTCCTTTAAATCCAAGTGCAGCAATATCTAATTTTACATTCTGTATTGTATCAGATATATTAAACATGCCCGCATAGATATCTTTACTATCTGCCACCTGCGATATCCAGATCATGCTTTTATCATCTTTAAAAAATTGTTTTGGATGTCTTCCATTTTGATTGACTGCAATCACTTCATCGTTAGTGAATAATTTGTTTTCTAATTCTCTGTTCTCGGGCAGGTTACCGCCGAGTATTAAAGGAGAACGATAGATACTCCAAAAACTGAAATGTGTGTACAATTCGTTTTCATTGAAACGGCTATACCTTTCTTCACCAACCGGGCCGCGTTTAGATAATTTTCCAATCTGGATCATATCGCAATCAGGCCAATGACCATCATCACCAATTCCTTCCCACTGTTTTGCATATTCAAACATTTTTAATAATTGTTTCCAGTCATCCCAAAAATCATCAGCCATGCGCCACATGTTGGTGAACTTTTTTACATGATCAGCTTTTGCAACAGGTGTTTCGCCGGGCGAAATACTTAATACAATTGGTCTGCCGCAATGTTGAATTGCTTTTTGATAACCTTCAATTTCTGCATCACGGTAAGGACGTGCAATATCATCTACTTTAATAAAATCAACTTTCCATGAAGCATATAACTGAAGGATTGAATTAAGATATTCCTGCGCGCCTTTTTTATTCATATCCAATCCATACATGTGATTCATCCATTCGCATGTTGAAGAAGTGTCGGCAATTTTATCGGCGGTAATTCCATCAGTGCCAAGTACCGGTGATTTCGCCCAAACAGCCTGCCGCGGAATACCGCGCATTACATGAATACCGAATTTCAATCCAAGAGAATGAACATAATTGCTTAACGCAAGAAATCCATTGTTGTTAAATGCTGAAGGAAATTTATTTACATTGGGCAATAATCTTCCGTAAGCATCCATAGCTAACCACGGTATATAAGAACCATCATATAACCTTGATTGAAAA
>JAGWPQ010000716.1 GCA_028877045.1 Bacteroidota bacterium
GCGTGGTGGCGATGCAGAACTGCGCAAAATTTACAGCTGTCATAACCGGTGCTTCCCAATCTTTCGATCTCCAGATCAGTATCCATCCCAACACACAATGCCAGATATCCCACAACAAAAAACTTCCTGACTGATCTTCCCAGATAGATGCAAATAAATATTTAGGCTGCAACGAACGGGATGAGTGGTTCCACGCAAAGAAATATTCGTGATAATGATGCGAAACGAAAAAATAAATAATACCGAAAATAGAAAAGACAGAAATCGTTTCTATTAAAAACGAAATTCGTGCAAGCCTTATCCAGCTTTTCTTTTCATTAATATCAGTTATTTTATTGGCTTTAAAATAAGCAATGGTAGCAACCAATGAAGCAACCAGAGAAAGTATTGTAAAAAAATGCCCGAATTGTCCGGGTAACAAATGTTCGCCTATATATTGCATTATAATTTTTTTTCTGTCAACTGCAACAAGATAAAATTATTTTCTGATGCGGGTACTATTAAAATAATTAACTGCCAGCTTCAACAGTTTTAGTAACCTGTTTGGTATCGTCTTTATATTTCGAAGGGCATTTTAATAAAATATCCTTGCATTCAAAATGATCTCCGTCAATTCTTCCTTTCAATACGATCCTTTCGCTTTTTTCCATATCGGTTGGTTTGGTATTTCTGTAGATCACTTTCACGGTATTTCCTAAAGTATCGATGGCAGTAAAGGAAAGATAATTGGGATTTTTTATGGCATCATATTCCAAAGGCTGGCTTTTATCTATTTTGGCAATCAAATTCACAAACTTTCCGGGCTTTTGTTCGGCCGATGCGATGGTTTCGTATGTGGTAAGATTACCGGTATAACTAATTAAAATTGTTATAGCAGCAGCTATCAGAACCAAAACTATAATATGTGTTTTCTTCATGTTTCTTGCTTTGACGTTGCAAAAGTAATTCTAAAAAAGGGTTATTCCGAATGACAGTTAGCAGTATTTATACCAGTTTCCGTTATTCGTAATTTTATAGATTTATTTTAACACTATTTCAATAATCCTATTTTTACAAAATTCATATGGCAAAATCTAAAACATACGATTACATCATTGTGATCAAAACCCCGGCCGCCCATAAATTGATCGACTTTTTCAGTCAGCTCTTATTGTTGATGAGTGTTGCAGCTTTTATTCTTGCGGGCATTAAAAATCTGCATGGTAATTTTTTATCCAATATTAAAACTATTTCTACCCTTTATTTTTTGGCTGCGGCCATTATTTTTTATTGGCTGATCTATTGTAATAATCAGAAAAGAAAAGGAAATGAGGTTTATTACCGATTTGGTTTGCTGATCGCAGCATTTGGATGGTACCTGAATAAAAGTGAATGGTTGCTTTTCAGCATTGCTTATCTGTTAGTTTCTGTTTTGGAAAAACCTTTGAAAGTATTACCAGAAGCTGCTTTCGATAAGGATGAAATTGTTTTCAACTCATTCCCTCAAAAGAAATATTTGTGGAAAGATGTTGCCAATGCGATCCTGAAAGACAATATTCTCACCATCGATCTTAAAAATAATAAACTTATTCAAAAAGAGATCGATGCAGAAATCAGCGAAGCCGATGAAAAAGATTTTAACGAGTTTTGCAAAGAAAGGCTGATAGCTAATGTCTAATAGCTATTAGCATCAACTTAAAACTTATTACTTACAACATACAACTTATAAATGTCTTTACAACAATCTCCTTATTTATTATATTCTGACGGCAAAGGAAATATTTATGAAGATCTTTCGCTCTATGCCGTTGGTCGTGCAGGATGGGATGCCTTTCCTGTTCCAACAGATGATTGGATCGAATTGCCCGATGGCGGAAACTTATACGAGTTGCCAGGCCGTAA
>JAGWPQ010000717.1 GCA_028877045.1 Bacteroidota bacterium
GTAATATTAGTAATCTGACAAAATAAATTTTACTCATAGAGAAGACCTTCATCAGCCATACTTAAATAGTTGTTTTCGTTTCCGACAATTATGTGATCGAGTAACTTAATATCCATCAAATCTGAGGCCGGTCGTATTTTTTTTGTCAATGTTGCATCTTGATAAGAGGGTTGCAAATTCCCGCTCGGATGACTGTGGCAAAGAATAATTCCCGTAGCAGCAACTTTTAATGCAGTTCCCAATATGAGTCTTATATCGGCAACAGTTCCACTAATGCCCCCTTGTGATAATTTATAAACACCGAGAACTCTGTTACAGCGATTGAGGTACATAACAACAAACTGTTCTTGTAAATACAATGTTGATTCCTCAAAAAAGGGTTTTAATTCAGTAAAAGAATCCAATGAACTTTTGATTATTGGTTTGTGTGAAATAGCGGGTCGATAACTGACAGTTATTTCAGCTACTTGTTTTATATCTTCCATGTGATTATTTTTAAATTATTTTTATTTTTATAATTTGTTTTACTCCTATACTTTTGCGAAAAAATTATAGGCCATTTTATGAATAAAAAATTAGAATCAATAGCTTACCATGAAGCAGGCCATGCTGCCGCGAATTTATATTTTAGAATTAAGTTCAAAAATGTATCAATAATTCCTGAAAACATTTCTGCGGGAAGAGTAAATCCAGTTAAAGCTTCTCAGAGATTAAAAAATAATATAGAATTGGGCTCACTATCTCCAAGAGATGAACGGTATTTAAAAAATGAATGTATAACTACAATGGCTGGTCCCGTAGCACAAGCTAAATTTGAGAAAAGAAAAAAAGTATTAAATCGTGGAAGTAAGAGTGACGAATACCATTTTTTTGAATATACAGAAAACCTGAAGATACCCCAAAATGGAAGTCTACATTACATGAATTATATCATTGAAGAAGCTAAAGATTTATTTATAGATAAAAATGAATTATTCCCTAATCTTTGGAAATTTGTTATCTTTCTTTCTAAAGAATTAATACGCGATAAAGAGCTGAGTTATTTACAATGCAAAAGACATTATCAACAGATTATAGGAGATAATTATTATGATAGTTTTAATTCGCTTAATTACAATATAAATAAACCATCACAAGAATGGCTGAATCAAAAAAAGCTTCAAAATATTAATGAAGCCATCAAGCTTTCTTCTGTTAAAGAATAAAAAGGACTAAGAATAGATATTCGTTTGCCCTTTTTATTTGTTTTAAAATTATTGCTTCCAAAGAATTTTTAGCTCAAATACCAGCTTTCTGTCATTCCTTCTAATGCCCAACGTAATTGTGTAACAAATGAAAATGAGTTTACTGTTCTGTCCAAGAAATTATCAATATAAGTTGACTTGTTTGCGCCGGTAAATAAGTTATACAATTTCCAAAGACTAATTGTGCCATCTTCATTGCGACAAAAACTATTATCACGATAATAATCTTTCACCACCAAACCAATTTGTGTATCGGTTAACAACAATTCTTTGATTCCGTTCTTAAGATTATTGGGTAAATGATTAAACATTCTTATTCTACCGATAATGTGTGCAAATTCACGTTCAGTTAATGAATATTCGCATAACTTTTTTAAGTGGTGTAAATGTATGTTGCTGTTATATCTTTTTATTAGCGAATGCATCACTAAATAAAGTTCATCAAATGATTTAACTGAAATTGATGATTGATAACCATCACTCCAAACACACAAATTGGTGCATACCCGGTTCTTAAAACCAATGAAGAATTTAAAATGCTGATCACCGCCGCAGCGCTGATAAAAATTATCTTCTGAAAAACTTTTTACGCCGCCGATCGTTAACGATAATTCATTACCATCAATTATTGATTTGATTGATGGAACTTCAATAACAAACATCATACGTTCATAAAACAGGGTTCTTTCATCATCAGTTAATAAATATGCCGGTTTATCTTTTGCTGATGGTACCCGACCTTTAATAGGGTGTGATACACGAATGGCGGGCTTTAAAATTTGTTCATCATTAAATAAATCTTTAACGATTGAATAAGCTCCTTCGATAAAATCAGAATGAGAGATCAGCGGTTCGTTATCTTTTAACCAAACAGGTATTGTATGCTGATGCTTCATCTCCTGAAAATCACAATCAATAGTATTCGCTTCAATAAATGAATGAGAAGAACTTAATTCTATTTCCCCTGTAGGAATTATTACCGGATGAAGGATTGCGGGTAAATTATTTATGAGCTCCATTTGATGAAAATTTTGGTTTGGTTAATGATGTTGGTATCGATGTTTGTTCCAATTCAGTTCGCTTCTGGGTGAATGCCATAAGTGTTACGTCATCTTGTACAGGGTTTTGATAGTATAGCTTTAATAATTCGTCAAGGCTTTTACAATCACTTATCCTTTCGAAGATTTTGTTTTCATCTACAGGGACACCTTCATTACACCAATCCAATATTTGTTTACCTGTATTTTCTGTGATGATAAATTCAGGTTTGTTTGCAAATAGTCCGGTACGGTCTTTACTTGCTTTTGTCAGATGATTTTCGTTGATGATTTCCAGAGCAAGGGACATTTCATATTCGTATCCTGATCTAATCTCATCTTCCAATCCTGCTTTTTCAACTTTGGTTTTATTACCGTCTGTGATAATATTATAACCTTGTTTCTTTCGGTTGGTTGTTATGATATGACAAGAAGATTGCAAGATGGTATTTAACCATTTTTGATATAGAGGAGTTGCTTTGGCCCAGTCCTGGTATCTGCCGCCTAAGGAATTCTGATACTCCAGAATACCGCCTTGGCCGTTCCAAAAATGAGTGATGCTGTCAATGATGATGACTTCCATTTTTTCTTTCTCACAGATTTTAATCGCTTCGATATATCGTTCTGCCGTAAATGGAGGATCTAACCGAAGTGTTTTAAAACTTCCAAGATTTGAGTAAAGTGAAGCTGAATCATTTTCGGTATCGATTACACCGACAGTTTCCCAATTTCCTGTAATACCATAAGCGATAAGCAGTGCCCCGTAAGTTTTTCCGAAGCCTGAAGGAGAAGCAATATTTAATCTGAGCTTCACCTTTTTTCTTGTAGCTGATTCTAAACGCATAAAGTTTAAATTTTAAAAGTTTAAATAAAAAAGGGCTGATAACTGTTACGTTATCAACCCATGTCTAACTAACCCCCAGGATGTTTATGCTGTCTCAAGTTCCAGCAATGGAGTTTCACCCATTAGCTCAACAGATCCTTTTGGTCTGTATGCAAACGAATGTTGCAATGTCATGATTTCGCCGGTCTTCTTATTCAGGTATTCGTAAGGTTCTACTAAAACCTGAACGATTTCACCTTCAATCTTTTGACCGATCATCTCTTTGGCGATGGCTGCATCAAAAGTTGAGGGAATACGGCATTTACGAACAGTGGCGTAAAATGCTCCTGTTGATTGTGATTGAAGAAGAACAACATTTCCTGTTAATTCTAATGAGATGAACTTTGTTCCATCTTTTCTTTCGACTTCAAAGAAGTTTGTGATCTTAACCATTTTGTAATGATTTTAATTGTTTATGAATAAATATGATTTTTGACAATTGGAGTAAAATATAATTGATCCCATGAGGGGTAGTCCAACGTCAGGATTAAGGTGGGGTTAGTTGGGGAGGTTACCATCCACAAACAAGAACATAGATAATGTCCGTGTCAGGAATTATTGCTATAGAGGGGGTATGTTTAAAATAGATGTAAAGCCAATGAAGACGAAACGAAAATATTTATTTGAAAAAATTTTTTGTCGGCCTTTTTTATTGTTCAATAACAATCATCAAATAGCAGTAGGGTGTTAATTTCAATGCTAAAAATCAAGTTATAGCTATATTATAGATCATAGGAGCCCTTTTTCAATGCTTTATAAATAAATGAAAGAAATAGGGGGTGTTTTTCAATCACTGATAATCGAACACCCATTTCAGAGTTGTTGGTTTAGATAGAATATTATTTCGGTGAAGGGAGGTAGTAATTGCCATTGCCATGTTACCACTTAATGGTTTTAAGATTAGGGTATAAATAAATCTCCTGCCATATATTAATGAATCCTTGTGTAATCCTATGTGCTATTTGCTATTCCTGTAGTTATTGAAAACTATTTCTGAAGCTAAAGAATGATAATATTTATTAAATAGGCAATGTATAAAGTATACAGATTAAGGAACACTTTGTTTCACAATTGCTTCACAATTAAAAAAGGTTCAAGAAGTATAATCTTCTCAAACCCTTTATTTTATTGGCTCCCGAATCTGGACTTGAACCAGAGACCCTCTGATTAACAGTCAGATGCTCTAACCAACTGAGCTATTCGGGAATACTTGCCCTTTCGGGGCAGCAAAAATAGGGGTTTATAGTTTTTGGCAAAAATTTTTAAAGCCAATTAAAAAAACCTTTTTCTTCAAATCCTA
>JAGWPQ010000718.1 GCA_028877045.1 Bacteroidota bacterium
ACAGTGCTGCATTGGATTTCGTTAAATACGGAAAGATGGCCGCAGAAAATTCGGCCGCATTGGTATTAAGTATTTTATTATTGATGCAATAATTTTTTGCTATCGTCTATCGTCCATGATCAATCGTCTCACAAAAAATATTTCAACTCTTCATCTAAGTTAAAATATGGAAATTGTTGCTGCAATGTTTTTGTTTTTTCGGCAAAGCTGTGAAGGAATTTTTTATGTTGCGCCGTATTTGGATTGAATGCCTTATGATTGAATGCCAGACTAATTTCGGCAATTTGTTTCATTAAATTTTTTGTTTCGTCAGTCATGCAGGCATCAACAAATTTATGCCAGACATATTCGGTTGCATGATAATTGGGATGCACCAGATCTTCTGCATAAAAACGATAATCACGCAGATCATCAATTACTAATTCATAAGCAGGGAAATAATATAATTTTTCCAATCGCTCGTTTAATTCATGCACAGCCTGAATTAAAACAGCTTTGCTCCGATTATTATCTATCACACCTTCGCGAAGATGGCGCACCGGACTGATCGTAAAAATCACTTTGATATTTTTATTGAATGCTCCCAATTTATCGAGCATGGTTCCCAGCACAACCATCACCTGATCTACACGCATCAATTTGCGTGAAAACCAGTCTGCAGGCGCTTTGTGGTTGTTGGCTGCAACTGTTCCCACGGTGGCATTTGCGGCTTTATCGGTTAAAGTATACACCCATGCCGACCCAAGTGTGATCAATAAATAATCGGCGTGTTTTAAATATTTATGTGCATCATGAATAGATGAATTGATTTTTTTCAAAGCATCTTCATCTGTTATTCCCGAGTAGCGACTGTGATGCTGCCAGCTATGCCATGTTTCGTTGTGCTGAAACAGATCTTCGGCAGTATATTTTTTTTCTTCGATGATATTGATAATGGCTTCGGAAACAGAAACCGGATTAAATAAAATGCCGTTCGGGTTTTCGAGAATATTAAATTTATGTTTCTTTAATTTATCGCCGATGTTTTCGGTAAAGCAGGAGCCAATCAAGAGTAATTTATGCTGATGATGGATAGGCTGAGATAATTTTTTTATATCGAACTCGTAGTGAAACTTCATAAAGCAAAGTTATTATACTAATTAAATAATACTCGCTAATTCGTGTAATTCGATAAAATCCGTATAATTATTTAAATATTTCACCGGCAATCAGCAAACTTTCCTGCAGGGCAATGGTATCAATTCCTTTTAATAAATTTTGCTCGGCAAGATATCCGATCATTAATTCGCTGTCCATATTTCCAATCAGATCGTCCTGTGCAAAAGGGCAACCGCCAATACCTTTCAACGCTCCGTCGAATCTTGTGCAACCTGCATCCAGAGCGGCCTGCAGCTTTTCTTTCCAATTATTTTTTGTTGAATGTAAATGCACGCCAAAAGTTGTTGACGGATATTTAGGTATCAAAGTTTTTAATGCAAAACCAATTTGTTGTGCTGTTGCAACCCCAACCGTATCGGCCAAAGAAATAGTATTGATATTTCGTGCAACCATTTCATCAGCCCAATGCAATAAAATTTCTTCGTTGTATGCATCGCCGTAAGGATTACCAAAACCCATGCTTAAATAAATAACCAATTGCTTATTATTCTTTAAACATAATTCCTGAATTTCTTCCACGCGAATCAAGCTTTCATCGATAGTACTGTTTGTATTTCTGATCTGGAATGTTGGTGAAATTGAAAATGGGAACCCGAGATAAGAAATTTTATCGAACACAACAGCTTCTTCGGCACCACGAGTGTTTGCAATAATTGCCAATAACCTGGAGCTTGAATCTTGCAACTTGATACTTTCCAACACTTCTTTGGTATCAGCCATTTGCGGAACTGCTTTTGCGGAAACAAAACTTCCGAAATCGATGGTATCAAATCCAACTTTTAATAAAGCATTGATGTATTTTATTTTTTGGTCAGTTGGAATAAGATGTTTCCAGCCCTGCATGGCATCACGGGGGCATTCGATGAGTCGTATGTTTTTTTGATTGACCATTGACTATTGACTATTGACCATTGACATTCTCTGTTTCATCGCTTCATACAAAATAATTCCTGTTGCAACAGATACATTGAATGAATCAAATTTTGCTGCCATCGGTATCGAGAAAAAATAATCGGCAGCTTTTGCCAGATGCGGTTGCACACCTTTTCCTTCATCACCCATGATCACACAACAAGGTGTTTTAAAATCTAATTCAAATAATTTTTTATCGGCACGCATTTCAGAAGTAAAAATGTGAATTCCGTTCAAATGCAATGTATCAACGGCTTTCAGTAAACTGTTCACACGGCAAACATTAATATGTTCCAAAGCGCCGGCACTGCTTTTCATGGCTTCTTCGTTCAGTGCACCCACACCTTTATCGGGAATGATGATGGCTTGTGCACCGCAACACAAAGCACTGCGTGCAATGCCTCCAATATTTCTTACATCGGTAATTCCATCCAGCATTAAAAACAAAGGTGTTTCGCCTTTCGATACAACAAAATCAATGACCTGTTGCAGGTCCATGTACTGCACCAACGCAGCAAATGCAACAATACCCTGGTGATTTGCCTTCGTGAGATAATTTAATTTTTCAACCGGTACCAACTGAATGGGAATATTATGTTCACGAGATAAAGCTCGAATGGCACTCAACGTTTCGCCACCAGCATTTTTCTGAACTAAAATTTTATCAACAGCACGGCCCGATTGAATGGCTTCTATCAAAGGTTGGCGACCGATTATTAATGAGTTTTGTTTTGGCGGCATTGTTCAAATTTACAATTTCAATTTTCCTTTCAATAATAACACCTGTACTTTTCTTAAAGCAAGTATCGATAATGCATCGGTTATTTCTCCTTCATCGATCATATCAAAAGCAGTTTGCAACGATACTCTTTTAATGTGCAATAGCTCTGTTTCTTCAGGCTCTGCTTCGTGTTGTGTTAATTCGCTTGCCAGATAAAATACACTGTTCTCATCGCTCACCGAGTTCGATAAATGTGATGTGCCCAGCACTTGCCAGCGGTTTGCTTTTAATCCGGTTTCTTCCAATAATTCACGCTTGGCACCCAGCAATGGATTTTCGTTTGTGGGGCAACCACCTTCGGGAATTTCCCAACTGAATTGATTTAAAGTAAAACGAAATTGTCCAACCAGATAAGTATTCATTTCATCATCAACGGGTACAATACCGATCGCGGTATTTTTAAAATGAACTTTACCATAAATACTTTTTCCGCCCGATGGGTTAATGGTATTATAATGTGTCAGCGAAATCCATGAATTATCGTATTCAATTTTTTCATCAATAATTTTCCAGGGATTAATATGTTGTTCTTCCTGCATAGTTTTCAAAAGTAAGAATAGATTTTTGTTACGGGCAATTGAATTCTATGAAGCTTTTGTTGCGTCGCACTCTTGTACGTTCTGAACACTATTGAACAAAAAAACGGATTGCAAAATTTAGGCAATCCGTTTTCCAAATTATCAATATCATTTCATTAATATCCTATATTTCCTGTTTTGGTTCCGCTGGTGTTCCATGTAGCAATGTAGCCTATTTGTTCATCTTCGCAACCTACATAGGCAACCCTTGTGTCGCTGTTATTATAAACACCTATTCTGCCGCCCTTGTCACCGCCGGTTAAATACAGTTTTCTTTGCCCCAAATTATTTTTAATTGTAAGCGAGGCACCGCCTTCGCCATCAATACTGGATAAAGTAAATATTTCATTATCGTTATGATTCTTGGTTGAAATAAATCCATCATTTGCTGTATTGGAACCTAATTTTACTATTTGTTTTTCATCCGAATTATTTATTTTAAAATAACCGCTGCTATTAGTTTGATTACCCATTTCAACACTTGCAATTTCGTTCGCATTAAACAATGCAAGATAGCCACCACCTGCGGTTTCATTTGTCACTTTAAAATTCACATTTCCGTTTGTATGAAAAGTATTAATGGCACCGGCGCCGCCATCCGAAGTAAATAATTTTACCAAATTATTTCCGGTAGATGATTTAGTAATCACTTCTCCATTGCCTTTCTCATCCCTGTCAATTACAACCAATACCTTTCCGTTATTGTCAACTAATTCAAAACTTTTTGCCTGAATCTTATCAACTATCTGAACAGCTTTGTTGTTTGAACTGAAGATCACAAAAGAAGCGATTAATAAAAGGCTGAAAAAGCCAATGCGGTAATAGCGAACTGACTGCTCTAAGGCAGCGATTCTGTTTTCAATTGTTTTCATGTTAAAGTGTTTTAACTAAATTTATAAACAATTTCTTTGACTTTATAATAAACCTGCAGGAAATTTTGCTTGCCAATACATTGTTGCAGGGCATTAAATTTTAATATCCTGCAACAAGGCGAAATAAAAAAGGGTTGAAATTTTCATTCAACCCTTCCTAAAACGATCAATATTTTTTAGTAAATATATTTCGTACCTCTATTTTATTTCCCATGCCAATGCACTTGCGCCCAGTACCGCAGAATCGGCTTCGCTTAAAGCAGAGAAAATAAGTTTAATTTTTCCTTGCCAGATCTTGAGAAGATTAGCCTCCATATTTTTTCTGATTGGATCTAAGATCAAATCTCCGGCTTTAGTTAAGCCGCCAAACAAAATAATAGCTTCGGGTGCACTAAATGCAACAAAGTCTGCAAATGCTTGTCCCAATAATTTCCCAGTATATTCGAAAATTTCTCTTGCAATAGCATCGCCACCAACGGCAGCATCAAAAACATCCTTCGAATTAATATTTTCCAAAGGAATTTTTCTTAAGACACTATCTTCAGTTCTTGTTTCTAAAATTTCTCTTGCCGTACGTGCAACACCGGTTGCAGAGGTATAAGTTTCGAGACAACCATGTTTGCCGCATCCGCATAAACGGCCATCACGAATAATGGTTGTATGGCCTAATTCTCCTGCAAATCCATCATGTCCATAAATTAATTGTCCGTTTGCTACGATGCCGCTACCAACACCTGTGCCTAAAGTGATCATGATAAAATCTTTCATACCGCGGGCAGCACCGTAAATCATTTCACCAACTGCTGCAGCATTGGCATCGTTGGTGACGGCTGCAGGGATCCCGAATTTATCTGATAATAGTTTAGCAATTGGTATAACACCTTTCCAGGGTAAGTTGGGAGCAAACTCAATGTTTCCGGTATAAAAGTTCCCATTGGGAGCACCCATGCCAATACCTTTAATTTTATCGATCCCGCCAACCTCATCTACCAATTTGATTAAGCTATTATATAACTCATCAATGTAGGTATCGATTTCGGTATGTTTTGCAGTTTTAATTGCTCCATGGCATAATATTTCTCCGCGGGCATCTACAATTCCAAAGGCACTATTTGTGCCGCCCATATCAACTCCGATAACATATTTATGTTCCATAAAATTTATTTTCTATAATTTTTTAAATTTATTTATTCAACGGGGATGTCTTTATTTACATTCTTAGATCCGATCAGACCGTAGAAAAGCATATAACCTAAACATGCAAACATAACCCAGTAACTATTAAGGTATCCAAAATGATCGGAAACATATCCCTGGAAGAGCGGAATAATACCTCCTCCACAAACCATTACCATAAAAATACCTGAAGCAGCAGCTGTATATTTTCCAAGTCCTTCTACTGCAAGATTGAAAATACCTCCCCACATAATAGAGGTACATAAGCCGCATAAAACAAGGAACATAACACTAATAGGTACTTCTGTTTTTAAAACAGGTAAAGTAACTGTTGTGGTTATTGGACTGAAAATAGCTAACAGAATAAATAGTAAGCCAACTGATGCTACAGTGATGAGCATTGTTTTGCTTGATACTTTTGAACCAATTGAACCACCCGCCAAGCGGCCTACCAACATTAATAACCAATAAACACCTACAATACTGCCGGCTGTTGTTGCATCAATCCC
>JAGWPQ010000719.1 GCA_028877045.1 Bacteroidota bacterium
GTGAAGGATTTATTTTATTGAATGAAAAGCCAAAGCACGGTGCCGACAATAAATTAGTTTGTTTCTTACATCCTAGAGGAACGAATGGGGTATTGATTGAATTATGCCAGGAGATAAAATAAAACTAACCTCTGCTAAAATAAATAATGGCTGCGATGCCCGCCAGTAAAAGGCTTACGAACAATATTATTTTTTTTCTGACCTGAAATTTAAGTTGTTCATGATTTATTACAATCCAACTTTTTCAATGGCTAATTGTGCTGCAATCTGACTGGCATCTTTTTTATTGAATGCTTTTCCTTTGGCTAATACTTCGCCATCTAAAACAGCATTTATTGTAAATACCCGGCGACCGCCTTCGATTTTTTCTTCGGCCAGATCGAATGTCAAAACTTTTCCGTTCTTACTTGCCCAGCCGATCAATTTATTTTTAAGATTGATATCAACTAATTCCAGATCGTCAACAAACATGTGCGGGATAACGATTTGATGTAATACCCATTTCTTTGTTTTTTCATATCCAATATCCAGATAGATCGCACCAACAACTGCTTCTAACGTATTACCAAAAATTTGACTGCTTTTTAACGAGCCATCGAATTTATTGTAGAGTGTAATTTTTTTCAATCCCATCTTCACAGCAATATCATTTAATTGCTGACGGTTCACCATTTTGCTGCGCATCTCAGTTAAAAAACCTTCGCCTTTATATGGATAACGTTTAAAAAGATAATCGGCTACAACAGCGCTCAATACTGCATCTCCCAAATATTCCAATCGTTCATTATTTTCATCAGGAGTATCTCTGATGGAGCGGTGACTTAAGGCTGTACGATACAATAAAATATTTCCGGGTTTAATACCCAGAATATTTTTTATTTCTTTTTCGAAATTGTTTTTTGCAGAGGATTTGAAAAATTTCTTTAGTATTTGCACAAGGTTAAGCTACAAATTTTTTTACAATCACACAGGCATTATGTCCGCCAAAACCAAAAGTATTACTTAATGCAGCATTAACAGTTCTTTTCTGGGCTTTATTAAAAGTAAAATTCAATTTTGGGTCTAATTCGGGATCATCAGTAAAATGATTGATCGTTGGAGGAACGATATCATGCACCACCGCCTGAATACAGGCAATAGATTCAATAACACCGGCTGCGCCCAAACAATGACCTGTCATGGATTTGGTAGCACTTATATTTAATTTATAAGCATGTTCACCAAAAACCTTTGTAATAGCTTTTACTTCGGCACCATCACCAATGGGTGTTGATGTGCCATGTGTATTGATATAATCGATCTCTTCAGGTTTCATATTGGCATCATCCAATGCAGCCAACATAACATTTGTTGCGCCTAATCCTTCGGGATGAGGGGCTGTGATATGATGCGCATCGGCTGTAGCACCACCGCCCATTATTTCGCAATAAATTTTTGCACCGCGGGCTTTTGCGTGTTCTAATTCTTCCATAATCAAAACACCCGAAGCTTCTCCCATAACAAAACCATCACGGTCTTTATCGTAAGGACGTGAAGCGGTTTTAGGATCATCATTTCTTTCGCTCATAGCTTTCATCGCATTAAAACCACCAACACCGGCTTCGCTGATAACAGCTTCGCTTCCTCCGGTAACTATAATATCGGCTTTGCCAAGGCGAAGTAAATTGAATGATTCAATGATTGCATTCGTGCTGCTTGCACAAGCACTCACTACTGCAAAATTTGGTCCGCGTAAATTATGTCGCATAGATATTTGCCCTGCGGCTATATCCAATATCATTTTAGGAATAAAGAAGGGGTTGAAACGGGGAGTACCATCGCCTTTGGCAAATTCCATTACTTCCTGTTGAAAAGTAATCAAACCGCCAATACCGCTGGCAAATACAACACCTACCCTGTCGGGATTTATATTTTCTTTGTTCAATCCGGCATCATTCATTGCCTGATCGCTCGCATACAATGCAAACTGTGTGAAACGGTCGATCTTTCTTGCTTCTTTGCGATCAAGGAAAGCAACAGGATCGAAACCTTTTACTTCGCATGCAAATTTTGTTCGAAACTTACTGGCATCAAAATTCGTAATCATATCGGCACCAGAAACGCCGTTGATCAATCCGTTCCAATAATCATCAAGATTATTTCCCAAAGGAGTGATAGCACCAATACCGGTAACAACTACTCTTTTTAATTCCATAATTACAAGCCTGTTTAAGTGATAATCCGCCTCCCCGTGGCAATAAGCCTAAGAAAGGCGGATTAATTATTCCATTAATGGAGTGTGAATCTTATTTGGCATGTTCTTCCAAATAAGCTACAGCCTGACCAACAGTTGTGATAGTTTCAGCTTGCTCATCAGGAATAGAAATGTTGAATTCTTTTTCGAATTCCATAATTAATTCAACGGTATCCAAAGAATCGGCACCGAGGTCATTAGTGAATGAAGCTTCGTTTGTTACCTCTGCTTCATCAACGCCTAACTTGTCGACAATAATTTTCTTCACTTTGTTTGCGATGTCTGACATTGTA
>JAGWPQ010000720.1 GCA_028877045.1 Bacteroidota bacterium
ACGCAAGCCCAGCACGGATTTGAAGACAAGCTTAAATGATGCGCTGAGAGATTTTAATGTAAGCGTTTAGAAGAAGTTTATTGGTTTATTGGTTGAATAGTTTATTGGTTGAAACCCGTGTATCCTAATCACTAATAAACTAATAAACCAATAAACAAATTAACCAATGACCCAACCCCAAAAACAAATATCATTAGCAGGTTTCCTGGTTACGTTGGCGGGTGCTATATTTTTTTCTACCAAAGCAATATTTGTCAAACTAACTTTTCATGCAACACATGTTGATGCATTGACATTGCTTAGTTTGCGCATGTTATTTTCGTTGCCGTTTTATTTAATTGTTGGATTTGTTGAAGGAAGAAAAGAAGGCTCGCAAAAAATCAATTCGCGTCAGTGGTTCTTTATTTTTTTGATGGGCATCTTCGGATATTATTTAAGCAGCCTGTTCGATTTCATCGGACTGCAATTTATTTCGGCAGGATTAGAAAGATTGATTTTATTCCTCTACCCCACTTTCGCCGTTTTAATCAATACATTTTGGTTTAAAACAAAACTCAGCAAAACACAGATCATTGCACTCGCATTAACTTATGCAGGAATTGGAATTGCCTATCTGGGCGAAATGAAATTAGATACTTCCAATCCTAATTTTTATTACGGCACATTCATGATATTTCTTTGCGCCGTTACGTACTCGTTTTATTTGGTAGGCACCGGAAGATTAGTAAATAAAGTTGGTGCCACACGTTATACCGTTTATGCCATGTTGTTTGCAACAGCAGGAATCTTTGTTCATTTCTTATCCACCAAAACCATTGACAGCATTGCGTTTTCGCCAACATTAATTTATTATACCATGGCATTGGCGATCGTTGCCACAGTGCTTCCATCGTTCATGATGAGTTACGGTATGAAAAGTATCGGCAGTAATAATGTTGCCATCATCACAAGTGTTGGCCCTGTTTCAACCATCGTGCAGGCACATTTTATTTTGGGCGAAAAAATTATTCCGTTGCAATTAATAGGAACTTTGTTTGTGATCCTCGGCGTGATATTGATTGGCCGTCAATCGCAAAAAGAAAATAGTGTTGTTTGATTTTTTTTGTTTGACGGGCTGAAGTTTTTCATGGCATCTTTACCCGCGTCGCACTCTTCAAGGTTCTGTACAATATTCAGCTTTTATCAAAGCAAGTATTTTACCACAAGAGCAGAAAGAAAAAAACACAAAATACACAAAATGTCCTTCGCGAACTTTGTGAAAATCTTAGTGTTTTTGTGGTAAAAAAATCAGCGTTAATCCGTTTCATCTGTGTCATCCGTGTTCCCATTATCAAGGAAGCAGTGAATTAAATTTCTTTATCTCATCATATACATGCGGCAGCACAACATGAAATCGCTGATAGGTTGCTTGCGAAATATTTTTCTGATCAAAAGGAACAAACTTTACGTAATTCAATCCTGCCCCCGCTTTCCTGCCATATTTGTATTGATAGGTAAACCAGCCATCAGCCTGCAATTGCACTTCGTGCAATGCCGTATTGGGCACCGTGATGAAGAACATGTTTTCCTTTTTTGAAATATTATTCATCAAATTATTTTCACGCATGGCGATGTAAGCATCTTTTGCAGTTTCCAATGCAGGATCTATCAGTTCAACATGTTCGGCCAAATATTTTCTGTAACGATAATTTCCGTTAGACTGAAAATTATATAATTCATGCAACACACTGGCAATCGTATCTTTCAAATACGGATAATGTGTGCAGCCCAGAATTAAAGTATTCATCGGCAACGAATATTTTTCAGCGATCATTTTTTCCAATAAAGTCACCAGATGATAACGAACATAATTGGAAGGATCGTTCAATTGCACATCCAAACATTTTCCGCCATCATCATATTCGCAGAGCAATTGATTGTACGATTTATTGAAATGATAAATCTTCATCAACGCAGTATCGATCTTTACAGGATTTTTAAGCGACGGGCCTTTATAATCTTTTCTTGCTCTGGTTAAAGTGTCAACATAAAAACTATAATCACGGTCAATACTTTCGGCCAGGCCAACACCACCCTGACTGATAACAGATAATTTATTAAATCCAAATTTCGCGGCCATTGCATTCAATGTTTTTGGATAACCGTTCGATGCAACAGTTCCTGCAGTTGCAAAAACACCAATGGTTCCAACCGAATTATTTTTTTGATATTGCAAAGCTGCCTTGCTTCCTGCATCGATCACACCAATCACCGGAATGGAATAACCCTGTTCTTTTACCAACTTTTTTATATCGGGCAAAGCGTAAGCTGTGGCTGTGTTACAGGCGATGACGATCATTTTGACCTGCGGTTTTTCGAGTGTTATCATTTCTTTTTCCTGCAGCAACGAATAATGTTTTTGCAAAAAGAAATTCATGTTCTTGAAAATATGTTCTTTCAACAGATCGGTTTTATTTTCGGCTGCATA
>JAGWPQ010000067.1 GCA_028877045.1 Bacteroidota bacterium
ACAAAACAAATATTGCACAATAAAGCAACTCTGCCTACAAATAAAAGCCAACGCATAAAAATTATTTTGTTCAAAATAGCATTAATTTGCCAATCGCTTAAAATAGAAATATGAAAAATTTTCAGTGGAAAACACTCCTGCCCCATTTAATTGCCATTATTGTATTTGCATTGATCGCAATCATTTATTGCAAGCCTGCATTTGACGGAAAAGTCTTACAACAAAGTGATGTTAACCAGTGGAAAGGAATGGCGCAGGATCTGGTGAATTACAAAGAGAAACATGGTAATTATCCTTTATGGAATAATAATCTGTTTGGCGGTATGCCCGCATACCAGATCATTTTAGAAACAAGCAATCCAATTTCGGTTGGATATTTTCATCCATTATTTTTATTATTTCTTCCAAAGCCTGTTGGGTTTTTCTTTTTATTGTGTATCTCTTTTTATTTTTTAAGTCAGGTTTTACAAATAAAACCGTGGCTGGGAATATTGGGAAGTATTGCTTATGCTTATTCAACTTTCAGCGAAATAATTGTTTCTGTTGGTCACGATACACAAATGCTGGCATTGGGTTATGTACCTGCATTGCTGGGTGCATTGTGGCTCATCTATCAAAAAAAATATTGGTGGGGAGCGGCATTAACGGCGTTGTTGAGTGCATTATTAATTGCACAAAATCATTTGCAGATAACCTATTATTTTTTGATCGTTGCAACATTCATGACCATTGGTTTTATCATTCAATGGATCAAAGCAAAAGAATATAAACATTTGGCAACTGCATTAATCATTGCGATTGTTGCCGGTGGAATTGGTGCTGCATGCAATGCGGTAACATTGGCTACCACCAATGATTACAGCAAAGCCACCATGCGAAATGGTTCATTAATCATTGATTCTACTTCTGCAACGGGAACAAAAAAATCAACAGGCTTGCCTATTGATTATGCATTTGGCTGGAGCTATGGAAAGATGGAAACATTTACTTTAATTGTTCCGGGGATTTATGGCGGTGGCGGAACCGACAGGTTTCCCGAAAACTCTGCATTCATTCAGAAGTTAACCGAGAAAGGCGCATCAGAAGAACAGGCTCAACAAATAGCCGGACAAATGGGAACCTATTGGGGCGCACAACCATTTACGGGTGGCCCTGTTTATTTAGGTGCCGTAATATGTTTGTTGTTTTTATTTGGAATGGTTTATATCAAATCACAACATAAATGGTGGATATTGGCAGCAGTTGTCACTGCTATCTTAATGAGCTGGGGTAAGAATTTTATGGCTTTCAATACTTTTCTGTTTGATCATTTGCCTTTGTACAATAAATTTCGCGTACCCACCATGACATTGGTGATCCCGCAATTATTATTTCCGATTGTTGCCATGCTTGCACTGCAACAATTTTTCTTTGATGAAAAAAATAAAGAAGATGCAATCAAAAAATTAAAACTAACAAGTTACATAACCGGCGGATTGATTGTTTTGTTAGGATTGATTTATTTAAGTTTGGATTATGTTGGTATAAACGATACACAATTAAAAACTTATCTCACACAATTATTACAAGGCAATGCAACAGAAAGCAATTCATTGTACCGTGCATTTCAGCAAGACAGGCAAACCATTTTCGGTAAAGATCTGATCAGAACAATCATATTTTTATTGGCATCTTTAGCTGTGTTATGGCTGTTCATCAAAAATAAATTAAAAGCAACTTATGCATTGGCTGCAATGTTATTATTAAGTTCGATCGATCTGTTAACTGTTGGCAGAAGATATTTGAACGAAAATAATTTTCAGGATGAAACAGACATGAATGAAAATTATTTTAAACCAACACCTGCTGAAGCTTCTATTTTAAAAGATACAAGTTATTACCGTGTTTTAAATTTATCGCAAGATGTTTTCAATGATGCCCTTACGTCGTATCATTTTCATTCCATTGGTGGTTATCATCCTGCGAAACTCAGTATTGTAGAGGATCTCCTCAATTATCAATTACGCAAACAGACCATTAATTTACACGTGTTGGACATGCTCAACACAAAATATGTGCTTACTGTCGACAATAAAAACAATCAGCAAATTGTTCAGGAAAACTCAGGAGCATTGGGTGCCTGCTGGTTTGTAAAAACTATTCAGTTCGAAAAAAATCCGGCTGCAGTGATGAAGGCATTGAACAATTTTAATCCAAAAGATACAGCATTGGTAGAAGAAAAATATAAAGCACAATTGAATGATGCCGTTCAGTTCGATTCAACTGCATCTATTAAATTAATTAAGAACGACAATGATTTTATTGAATATAAATCATCAGGCAAGGGAAATCAGTTTGCGGTATTCAGCGAAATTTTTTATGACAGAGGATGGAAAGCTTATATTGATGGAAAGGAATCTCCTATCATTCAAACCAATTATGTTTTGCGTGGTATGATGATACCGGGTGGTGATCATAAAATTACTTTCGAATTTAAGCCTGCATCTTTTTATAACAGTTCGAAAGCTGCATTGATCGCATCGGCATTGGTTTGGTTATTATTGATCGCCGCAGTGTTACAATCTTTCAGAAAAGAAAAAATTAAAGCATAATTAAATGGTATTGCTCGGCATTGTTTCGTACAAAATTTTTCCGGCACGTTTGGGCGGGCAAAAAGGTATTGCCGATTTCTATCAATTCATTTCAAAAGAATGCGATGTTGTTTTAGCAACATCAACTGATAACAAGGAAATCACTGAATCTCCGTTTAAGATCTATAATTTTTTATTCAACCAATGGAAAGGATTTTTAAATGTATTTTATATTCCAAAACTAATTACTACCATCCGAAAACATAAAGTGGACCTGATTTTGATCGAACACAGTTACTTTGGTATATTCGGAATTTTACTTAGGTCTTTAACAGGGAAACCTTTTGTGATTCATTCGCACAATATTGAATCGCATCGTTTTCTTGTTGCCAAAAGAAAATGGTGGCGTCTTTATGTGCGCTACGAAATCTTTGTTCATCAACAGGCAAACTTCAGTTTTTTTAAATGTCATGAAGACAGAGATTGGGCTGTTGAACAATGGCATATTGCCCCCGAAAAATGTATGGTGGTTACTTATGGAACACATATTCATGAAACACCTGCATTGGAAGAAAAAAAATTGTGCCGCGAAAAAATATTGCAATTGCATTCTGTAAAAGAAGATGAAACTATTTTCTTGTTTAACGGTTCATTAAACTACACACCTAATATTGACAGCCTGAATATTATTATTCAATACCTCATTCCTATTTTACAAAAAACAGATTTTAGATTTAAAATAATTATTTGCGGAGATTTTTTATCGCATGAATTAAAAGATCAAATGGCATTGCTGCCTCAAATCATTTTTACAGGTTATGTTCCCGACATTAATTTATATTTCAAAGGATGCGATGCTTTTTTAAACCCATCGGTTTTAGCAACAGGTATCAAAACAAAACTGGTAGAAGCACTGGCCAATGATCTGACAATCATTTCAACCCGTTCGGGTGCACGTGGCATTGATGAAACGATCACCAAAGAAAAAATGATACTGGTTGAAAATGCTGACTGGCAAAGTTTTGCAGCCGAAATGATCAAAATAAAGATCAGAAAAGGATTTACCACACCTCAGGAATTTTATAATAGCTTTTATTGGGGAAATATCGTTGCAAGAGCGAAAGCCCGTTTGCAGGAACTGATTTAAAAACTGAATTAAGCCCTTAACCTTGAAATCCCTCCTTCTCTCACCGAAATAAAAGAAGGCAAGTGGCGATGCTATCAAAAAAAACTCCACCAAAAAGCATTTTTGTTTTCCCGTATATGGTCTTATATGGATATAGCTTTACAGCTTTTCTCGGTATAGAATGACATATATAAAAGGGTATATAACCTCATCCTACTTATGTTATGTATACTCCAGTTTCTTATATAAGCCACATATAAGCTACATATAAGCCACATATAAGCTACATATAAGCTACTCCTAATAGGAGTAAGTTATATATGGTTTATATGCGATTTTCACTTGTATTATCCCTAACTTATATGGCAATATCATAGCTATCGATCATAGCGAAACTACCCTTCAACCATGGCAAGTGTAGCGAAGTGCAATGGCTTTTACAGGCAGTATTGCAGGCTTATGGGTATATACCCAAAAAGGCATGGATAAAATACAATTATCTGTACAAAAGGCTGCTGTGCTGCTAACGATCAAGCAATAGATTGATCCGGATAACAGGTTAAGCAACAATACCTTATTTAATAAAACAGCTGTTGGTGAAGACATAAATAATTAAACCCGTATTAAAATGCAGGCTGTTTTGCTATAATATGAAGGCAGGTTTTTCGTAATATCTATTAAGTCTTTCACAAAATTTTAGCAACATTTATATTAAATTAATTTAATTATTAAATCTTTTTGAATTACTTTCAAATTACAAACATATTTTATGAATTCACAAAAAACCCTATCACCCTTTTTTGCATTTGCATGCTTTTGTTTAATCCCGTTTATTCATCTGAATGCACAAAGCAAAATTGCAGCACCCGAAAAACTTGCAACAGTTGAAGGTGTAACCGAATACAAATTAGCCAACGGTTTACAGGTTCTTTTAGTACCTGATGCAAGCATTAGCAATGTTGTTGTTAATATTGTTTACCATGTTGGTTCCAGGATGGAAGGCTATGGCGAAACAGGCATGGCTCATTTGCTCGAACACATGTTATTTAAAGGTTCCAAAAAGTTTTCAAGTATTAAGCAAACGATTGCCGACAAAGGTGCATTTGCCAACGGAACTACCTGGTATGACAGAACTGATTATTTTGAGGTGCTTCCTGCATCAGACAGTAATCTTCGCTGGTCATTAGAAATGGAATCGGACAGGATGGTTAATTCATTAATGAAAAAAGAAGATCTCCAAAAAGAATTTTCGGTAGTAAGAAATGAGTTTGAATCGGGTGAAAATTATCCCGACAGAATTTTGCAGGAACGAATTCTCTCTACCATGTATTTATGGCATAACTACGGCAAAAGCACAATTGGAAGTAAAGAAGATATTGAAAGAGTTCCTATCGAAAACCTGACACAATTTTATAAAAAGTTTTATCAGCCTGATAATGCAACTTTAATTGTTGGCGGCAAATTTGACAATAAAAAAACATTGCAATGGATCAATGAATTATTTGGTTCAATCCCAAAACCAAAAAGAATTATTCAGGCAGATTATACCGTAGAACCTGTGCAGGACGGCGAACGTTATGTTGAGCTGAAACGCAATGGTGATATGCAATACATTGGAGTTGGATACCATACAACAGCATTTGCCGATAAAGATTATGCAGCCAATGATGCAT
>JAGWPQ010000721.1 GCA_028877045.1 Bacteroidota bacterium
ATGAAACCCGCAAATATTTCTATGTTATTAGCAGAAAGTCCCGGCATACAAACACAACAGACCTCTGCCATCAATGGTAATGTAAGCATAAGACTACAAGGTTTGGATGGCAAATACACACAGATATTAAAAGATGGTTTTCCTTTGTATGGTGGTTTTTCTCAAGGATTAAGCATTATGCAGATTCCGCCACTCGATCTGAAACAGGTTGAAATCATTAAAGGTTCATCCGGTTCCTTATATGGAAGTGATGCGATTGCAGGGTTGGTTAACTTAATATCAAAACAGCCGCAGAAAAAAAAAGACCTTAATTTTTTATTCAATCAAACTTCTTTGGGCGCAACGGATATAAATGGTTATTTCTCGCAACGGTGGAAAAAAATAGGCTTTACTTTTTTGTCGTCCAATAATTTTCAGAAAGCTACTGATGTTAATAATGATGGGTTTTCAGACCTGCCCAAAACAAAAGCTTATACCATTAATCCAACGCTCTATTATTATTTCGATTCTACTGCAACCCTTCGTTTTGGAATAAATGCAACGCATGATTACAGAAAAGGCGGAGACATGGTTGTTTTAAATGATCATTCAGATTCATTGCATCAATATTTTGAAGAAAATATTTCTAACCGTATTTCATCGCAACTGAAGTTTGATAAACAATTCAAATACAATACAGCACTAACCATTAAAAATAGCATTTCATTTTTCGATAGAACAATTAATCAAAATGCATTCTTATTCGATGGAAAACAAATGAGTAGTTATTCTGAAGCTTCTGTTAATCATAAGTCAGGGAAACATCAATGGGTGGCGGGAATTAATTTCATTTCAGAAAATTTTAAAGAAGACAGCAGCAAAAGCCATCTTTCAAGAAATTATAATTACAAGACTGCCGGTGTATTTCTTCAGGATGACTGGAAAGTTGGTCAGAAAATATCATTCCTTACTGGCCTAAGAGTTGATTATCAAAATCAATTTGGTGTGTTTGTTCTACCAAGAATAGCATTGATGTATAAACTTAATAAAGAGCTATACGTAAGAGCAGGAACTGGCTTGGGATATAAATTGCCAAGCATATTTTCTACAGCGTCTGAACAAGCCGGAATTAACACCATTCAACCTTTGTCTTCAACTGTTAAAGCAGAAAAATCTATTGGTGGAAACTTAGATTTTAATTGGAAAAAAAGATTTGACCAAGAATCATCTATCATTATCAATCAATCTTTTTTTATTACACAGATCAATAATCCTTTGGTTTTAGACAGCATAAACTTTATCAATAAACCGCAGCCAATCATTGCATCCGGCTTTGAAACCAATATTCGCTTAAAAATGGATGAGTTACAAATTTTTGTCGGATATGTTTTTGCAGATGCCAGAAGAAAATACAATACAGTACAGTCATTTGTTCCCCTAACACCAAAACATAAAATAAACTTTGATTTGATTTACGAAAAAGAAAATGACTTTTCTATCGCCTTTGAAGCTTATTACATTTCTTCTATGTTCAGGGACTATGACATAAATACAAATCCTTATACCACGTTTGGATTAATTGCACAAAAGCATTTTAAGCATTTCAGTATCATCGCAAATTGTGAAAACCTATTCGATGTGCGTCAAACACGTTTCGAAAACATAATAATACCGCCTGCTTCAGATCCGATGTTCAGGGATATCTATGCACCATTAGACGGAAGAGTTTTTAATCTCGCAGTGAGGATAAAAATTTAGTGTTTGTTGTGATTTCAATTTAGCATTACATCTTACTCTTGTCATGTTTATCCATTGGATTAGTACCATTTTTCAAAATGTATTCGCTATTCAGCAAATAGACCCCTGGGTAAGGATCACATCTCTATTTTTCAATCCAGACTGAATTTC
>JAGWPQ010000068.1 GCA_028877045.1 Bacteroidota bacterium
AAAAAACTTCAAATGAAACATAATTAATTAACAATAAATTTTTATTATCTAAGGTTCAAAAACAAACAAGCCCTCCTGTTTCTACAGGAGAGCCTTTTTAAATCATATTAAGCAAACATTTTTTTTAAAACCAAAACAAACAAAATTTTTATTATCTAAGGTTCAAAAACAAACACGCTCTTTTGTTTCTACTCAAGGGCTCTTTTTAAAATCATATTAAGCAAATGAATTTTAAAATGACAAAATAAGTTTTCTAATTCTTTTTTAAATAAGGTTCATAAACAAACACGCTCTTTTGTTTCTACTTAAGGGCTTATTTTAAAAAAGTATTGACGAATTCCTATTAAGTGGTTCTACTTAATTTATTCATTTTAAAAAACCTAACAATGAGAAAAACATTCATCACCATCCTTATTATTTTTATCAGTGCAAAATCGTTTGCACAGGGCTGTGTAGCTATACGCAGTAATGGCGGTTATTGCAGCATGCAGCATATCGACAGCAGTAAATGGCAGCTTAGCGTAAGCAACCGCTATTTTAAATCGTACAAACATTTTATCGGTACAACCGAACAAAAACAAAGACAAACATTAGGCAACGAAGTGATCAATCATCAATTCACTACCGACATTGCACTAACACACAAGATCAATTCGAGATGGTCTTTTATGATCGATCTGCCAATCGAAGCCAACACACGGTCATCATTATATGAACATAGTAATGTTGGCCGCTATCTTACACATTCTTTTGGTGCTGGCGATATTCGCTTTGCAGTGTATGATTGGTTATGGAACCCGGAGAAAATGCCCAAAGGAAATTTGCAGGCAGGATTAGGAATCAAACTGCCGACAGGAAATTATAATTATCAGGACTATTTTCATTTAACTGATAGTACCACAAGATTAGGGGCTGTTGATCAATCGATCCAATTGGGCGATGGCGGCACGGGAATTACTTTTGAATTAAACGGATTTTATAATTTATCTCATAAAGTAAATCTCTATGGTAATTTTTATTATTTAAGTAACCCGAGAGAACAGAACGGAGTATCAACAGCACGTGGCGGCATACCTTCTGTATCTGCAGTTAAAAACGGAAGTGAAGTGATGAGTGTACCCGATCAATACATGATCAGAGCAGGTGCATCATTTATTTTTAATTCCGTAACTGCTTCGATTGGTGTTCGCGACGAATGCTTACCCGTGCATGATTTAATTGGTGGCAGCGGCGGTTTCAGAAGACCGGGATATATTATTTCTGCAGAACCGGGCGTTACGTATCAATTAAAAAAAATGAATTTGTTTGCTTACATACCTGTTGCAATTGTCAGAAGCAGAACACAAAGTGTTCCTGATAAAATTACAACACAACTCACGGGAATATATACGCAGGGTGATGCGGCATTTGCAGATTTCGCAATCAATATTGGATTGAGTGTACGGTTTTAAAAAGTAAAATTATTTTTTAAAACACAAACTAAAATTATGCTACAGGCATGATCATGTAATTGTATTTCATACACAAAATTAAAAGCAATGAGAAATTTTTATAAACTAAGCAGGGCAATAATTGTATCGGCTTTGCTATTTGTTATTCATCTTACATCATCCGCACAAACAGATCAGGATGCTATCATGATGTCGAAAAATAATTTGTGCTCCGGTCTGATGTATGGCCATAGCAGCTGGACTAATTATTGGGAAGGGACTTTTAAAAGAGATAATCCAAATCTCGGAACTGTTTCTACAAGTATGTTAAGCGTGATGGGGAATTATGGGATCAACAGACGGCTCAACATTATATTCGCCTTGCCATACGTACAAACAAAAGCAACTCAGGGAACATTGCATGGAATGAAAGGTATACAGGATATTTCTGCATGGATTAAATGGATGCCGATAGAAAAGGATTTTAAAAAGGGAACTGTTTCTTTATATGTTTTGGGAGGCACTTCAATACCTACATCAAATTATGTTGCAGATTTTCTTCCTTTATCAATAGGATTGCATAGTAAAACATTATCCGGCAGAATTATTTTAGATTATCAACGGGGTGCATTCTTTGCCACCGGTTCTGCAACTTACACATACAGAAGCAATGTTACCATCGACCGAACATCCTATTACACCACAACTCTTATTTTAAGTAACCAGGTGCAAATGCCCGATGTGATGGGTGAGAATTTCAGGATTGGTTACAGAAGCAATTACTTAATTGCAGAAGCTGTTGTATCGAATATGACAACACTGTCGGGCTTTGATATCCGTAAAAATGACATGCCTTTTCTGAGCAATAAAATGAATGCAACAACTGCCGGAATAAATTTTAAATATACGCTCAAAAAATTGTCAGCATTGGCAATAACAGGCGGGGCTGATTATACTGTTGCAGGACGAAATGTTGGACAATCAACAAATTTGAATATCGGCGCATTTTATGTGCTTGATTTTACTCATAAAAAGAAAGATAAAAAATAAAATTATTTATCAAATTCTTAAAACAAAAAATCATGAAATGAAACATAAAGAAATATTCATTCTTATACCAATGGGTAATGAATATTTTTTTGTGACGAATTCCATCTGACAATTAAAAACAATAAAAAATATACAGATGAAAAAAATAATAACACTTTTAGCAATAACTATTATTACATCGGCAATTATATTTATTGCCTGTAATAAAAATATTATAGGAAGAACAGCAAACGCTCCTGCACTCAATCCTCAAAATCTTGATTTAAATGCAGGTACCTGGAAAACAGTTTTGCTTTCACGGCCCGATACATTTGCTGTTGCTGCACCCGCAGCGGTAACTTCACCGGCATATATTGCAGAATTGAATGAAATAAAAGGGTATCAAAAAAACCTAACTGATGAGCAGGAACAAAATATAAAATACTGGAGTGCCGGTGGTGTACTGAGATGGAATGAGATCATGCGCGATCTGGTTGCAAAGTATAATCTTGCGGCCTATCAAAATCCTGATGGCACCTACCCAATCCCTAATGCTAATAATCCATTTGCATATCCGTTATTTCCATTTGCAAATCCGCCTTACGCGGCAAGAGCGTATGCATACATCAGTGCCGCGCAATATGATGCATTGGTTGCCTGCTGGTACTATAAAAAATTATATAATCGTTCACAACCTTACGTTGTTGATGCGGGTGTTGTTGCAAAAGTTCCTCAAACAACATTACCGTCTTATCCTTCAGAAGCAGCAGTATTGGCAGGTGTTACAGCAGAAATGATGAAATTATTTTTTCCTGATGAAATTGGAAATATACAATTGAAAGCACAAGATCAGGAATTAAGTGCGATCATGTCGGGCGCTGCAACGCGCAGTGATGTTGTTGCAGGCGAAGCATTGGGCCGGCAAATTGCACAACAATTTATTGCACGCGGAAAAACAGATAATGCAGGTAAAGCAGTAGGCACGCAAACTGATTGGACAGCTCTTGAAACAACAACTATTGCTCGCGGAGAAATACCCTGGTATAGTCTGGATTTACCAAAGCGTCCGCCCATGCTGCCTTTATTTGGAAAAGTAACACCATTTCTTTTTGATACTGCAACCGTTACTGCATTAAGACCGGGTCCTCCGCCTGCAACTTTGGGCGATCAAATGAAGAACGAAACAAATGAAGTGTACGGTTATGTAAAAAAACCGACAAGAGAATATTTTCGTATTGTTCATTTTTGGGCAGATGGTGTTGGTACCTATACACCACCGGGACATTGGGATGCAATTGCTGCTGAAGATTTTATAAAAAAGAATTTTAGCGAAGTAAGATGGGCACGAAATATGGCATTATTAAACATGAGTTTAATGGATGCCTGCATTGTTTGCTGGAATACAAAATATTTTTATTTCAATGCAAGACCAACACAATTAAATCCTGCGATCAAAACATTAACAGGTATTCCCAATTTCCCTTCCTATATATCCGGACACTCAACCTTCAGCGGTGCAGCGGCAGCTATTCTGGGCTATATCATTCCCGAAAGAGCAAATGATTATTATGCAATGGCACAGGAAGCATCTACATCACGAATGGTGGGCGGCATCCATTACAGAAGCGATTGTGCCGTTGGATTAATCGTAGGAAAAAATGTAGGCAATTATGCAATAAACAGAGCAAAAGTTGATGGGGCAGATCAATAAAATAAAAACAATAACCCTTAACAATATTATAAACTATGTTTAACGAAACAACTTTATCATCAACCATACAATCATCAGATAAAACAAAATACGATGAATTGGTTTTTAAGATAATCTGGATAAACAGAATTGCATTAGCCATTTGTTTTTTATGGTTTGGATTCTTAAAAATTATTCATTTGTCGCCTGCCGAACCGCTGGTGATAAGTTTATACAGTGTAACTATTGTAAGGCATATCCCTCTACAGATATTCATACCTGTTTTTGGCATATTTGAATGTATGATTGGATTATTCTGGTTGATACCGAAGTTTACTTATCTGGCATTTACATTATTTGCCTTGCAGATGTTCACAACGTTTCTGCCATTGATCTATTTACCGCAGGCTGTCTGGCAGCAAAACTGGGTGCCCACATTAACGGGACAATACATCATCAAGAATATTGTGTTTCTGGCATCTGCAATAACAATTATTTACATCACCCAAAAAATAAATGCACGCGAAAAGCGCAGATTTGATTATCGTAAATTTTAAGTATTTGTACTTGGTTGTTTAGGGGGTCAATTGACAATCCCTTCAGTTTCTACTGAGGGGATTTTTATTTCAAAAATCATTGCGGCTCTAACAAACAAAACGAATAAGGTTCAATAATTAAATATTCATTATCGGCCCCAACAGCATAATTTTTATTTTGCCAATGATCATGCAGTGTTGCAGGGGCGGCACCATGTTCTTTAAATGCAAACCATGTTAAATAAGCAGGGGCATTACTGAAATTAAAAACGCAGTATAATTTTTTTGTTGAAGAATATCGTAAATAACCTGCCACATGAATATTATGCGGCGTTAGCCAAATTAAATTTTTATGATCGGCAACAACTTCCAGTTTTTTTCTGATGCTGATTAATTTTTGTGTGGATGAAAATATTTTATTCTCAATCGTTCCTTCGGCATCAATATTTTTATTTTTCTCCCAATCGATGACGGGGCGGTGCATCCAGCGGTTGTCATAATTTTTTCCTTCATCCTGCAAATATGAATAATCGTTGGTGTAACCAACTTCATCACCATAAAAGATCATCGGCACACCACCGATAAAAAAACTGTGTGCCTGCATCATTACTATTTTCTTGATCGATAATTCAATAGCATTTTTATTATTTTCTAAAAGTGCTTTTTCCAATCCGCATAACGATGCCAGTGATCCGCTGATGCGTGCATCATTTGTTTTTGGATTTACCGAAAACAATGCGCCTCTTGCTGTTGAATTATGATGTGTGCCGGAAAAATAATTTTTTAAAAATGTCCGGTGTTCGTAAGCATTAAAGCCTGCCTGTTCAATCATCCAGTTGTCATAACCCAAACCAATATCGTCGTGGCATCTTGTGTATGTGATCCATGATGTGCCGTAAGGTTTTTGCAACAACTCATTTTGTGCTGCCAACATAACTCTTGTATCACCTGTCGCAATTGCATCCCATTGTAAAGCCATTTGCGTGGCATTATAAGCAAAGTCACATTCTTTAGAAGCATATAATCCTGTGCCAAAATATTTCATGATCTCTTTTGGTGCAACGATCGCTTCACCCAATAATGCCATACCCGGGGTCGCTGTCTGCACACATTGTTTGATCAATCGTAAAACGGTATGTGCCTGCGGTAAATTCTGACATGTTGTTCCTAATTTTTTCCAGATAAATGCAGGCGCATCAATGCGCAAAACATCCACACCCAGATTTGCATAGAAAAAAATAGTATCGATCATTTCAATAAACACAGCAGGGTTACTGTAATTCAAATCCCATTGGTAATTATGAAAAACAGTCATGACCCATTTCCTGCATTCTTCGTTGTAAGTAAAATTCCCCGGCGACGTTTCGGGGAAAATTTCGGGCATTGTTTTATCCAACTCATCGGGAATATTTCTGTCATTGAACATGTAGAAATAATCCTGATATTTTTTATCGCCTTGTTTTGCTTTCTCTGCCCATTCGTGATGATGTGATGTATGATTTAAAACGATATCGATCATCAGGTACATTTTCTCATCATTCATCTTTTTTTGCAGATGAATCAAATCGTCCAATGTTCCAAAACGTTCATCGACTTTTCTGAAATCCGAAACAGCATAACCGCCATCACTTTCGCCCTGCGGGCTTTGAAAGATGGGCATCAGGTGTAAAAAATTAACGCCGAGTTTTTTAAAATAACTGAGTTTGCCTTCCATGTTTTTTATGTTGCCGCAAAAGCGATCGACATATAAACTCATGCCTGTTATTTCGTTGCTTAAGAACCAGTGATCGTGAATTAATTTCTCTTCATCTTTTAATTTTAAAGTTTTGCTTCTGGTTTTATTTGCGTTGATGATCGTTTGAATCAATGCAGCAAAAAGTTCTGTGCTTTTTGCTTGATGGCCGTACAATTCTTTGTACAAGGCACTTATAGAAGATGCATTGGCAACGAAACGTGTATAAAATAAATTATCGTTGCCGGCAATATCCAATCCGTTTTGTTGTAAACTTTCAGTTATTTGTTGATGAAGTTGATAATTATACACTGCGGTATTTTTGCTTAATTAAAGATTTGATTGTTTAAATGTTTAAATGCTTCCATAGCACCTAAATATTCGCAGGTTCTTGCACCGGCTTTGTTTGCATTGGCAATAATATGTTTCCAATCATGCAATGAAAGATTTTTTATAGCAGAAAAACCTTTATCGCTTAACTGATATAAAACCGCGCCAACAAATGCATCGCCGGCACCGGTTGTATCAACGGGTTTCACCGGAATGCTTTTTATTATTTCTGTTTGATGATCAAAACCCAGCATGGTTCCATCTTTGCCCAATGTGATAGTAAAAACTGCATTTGTTTTTTCCAATAAAACTTTTGCCGCATCATCAACAGTTGCTGCTCCTGTAATTAACATGGCTTCCTCATCACTTACTTTAAAAAAATTGCAGTGCTGTAAAAAATACCATGATTGATCGATGAATGACTGCGAATTATTTTTAAATAAAAGATGACGGTAATTGGGATCGAAGCTGATAAAAATATTTTTTTCTTTTGCCTTATGCAATAAAGTTTTATACGCTGCCTGCAATGGCCCCGGAAGAAATCCGGTTGCCGAACCAAAATGAATGATTGAAAATTCATCCAGATCAATCTGATTGATTTCATCTT
>JAGWPQ010000069.1 GCA_028877045.1 Bacteroidota bacterium
AATAAGTTTTTATATGCTTCTCCGATACTCATTTTACATTGCTACTGCATTTTCATTTAGTTTTGAACCAATCTTATTTTAAATATTGCATGAGTAAAACAAAAATAGAGGAAGATTTTTATTATACCATCGAACAAAGTTCTGTTGCAGAGTTTAAAGACAGGGGAAGCAAATTTATTGCTTATGCTTATCCGGTTTCATCGGCCGAAGAGTCAAAATCTTATTTGCAAAGTTTAAAAAAAGAACACCCAAAAGCAGTGCACCATTGTTTCGCATATCGTATCGGAACTGATGGAAATAATTTTCGTGTGAGTGATGATGGCGAACCAAGTGGTTCGGCAGGTAAACCTATTCTCAATCAGATCGACAGTAAACAACTCACCAATATTTCAGTAATCGTTGTGCGTTATTTTGGCGGAACTTTATTGGGCGTCCCCGGTTTGATCAATGCGTATAAAACCGCAACAGCACTGGCTTTGCAGGTGGTTCCTGTTATACAAAAGCCCATCGAGATAAACTATGAACTGCAATTTGATTATACGAAAATGAATGAAGTGATGACGATCGTAAAACAATTTAATTGCAGTATCGTTCATCAGGAAATGCAATTATTTTGTTTAATGAAGATCGGTATACCCAAAGCAAGATTGGATGAAGTTTTGTACAAAATAAAAGAACTGCATACCATTGCGTCTAAGAAAATATGATCAGGCTTTGCCTGTTAATTTATAAGCAACAATGCCAATGATTTCATGGATCGTGAATTGCCATTCGTGCAGTACTTTCAGATTGGGAATAATATATTCATCCCAACTCAGGTTCGAATCTATTGCATGAAAATCTGTGGGGAATGGGATCACAGCGATCTTTGCTTTTTGAAAGATCTTTTCAGATCTTGGGATGTGTATTGCCGATGTAATTAAAACAAACGGGCCTTTTAATTGCAGTGAATCAATTATTTTTTTTGTAAACACTGCATTCTCAAAAGTATTTCGCGAATTATTTTCGATGATGATGTCTTTTTCGGCAACGCCACATGCAACCAATTCATTCTTTACAAAATCTGCCTCCCTGGCTTCGTTATCAATTAATGCTCCCGAACCTCCTGTCATAATTATTTTTTGAATGAAGCCCTGGTGATATAATTTCTCAGCCTGAATAAAACGATCAGCAGATTCGGTGAAGAACCCTTTTTTATTTTTATCGAAAGCAGCAAACCCTCCTAATAGAATTCCTGCTGAATAATGATTTCCTTTCTCAAGTGTTACCTGTTTTGGCTGCCACCATAAAGCAAATTGCTGGTATAAAAAATAATTCGAAAATAAAATGGCAATGCAAATTATTGTAACCGATAATTTTTTCTTGGTACTTTTTGATTTTATAATAATCATCCACAACAATAAAATGATGATCCATGCGATGGGTGCGATTAAAAAATTTAGAACTTTTGAAATAATAAAAAACATGCCATCTTATTTTTTGAATCGGTTACTTACGATTAATTCTTTATTTCCTGCCGAATAAACATAGAATCCTTCGCCTGTTTTTGCACCTAATTTTCCTGCAGTTACCATATTTACCAACAAAGGGCATGGTGCATATTTAGGATTCCCAAAACCATCGTGCAGCACATTTAAAATACTCAGGCAAACATCTAATCCAATGAAATCAGCTAACTGCAAGGGTCCCATGGGATGCGCCATTCCCAATTTCATCACCGTATCAATTTCTTCAACACCGGCAACACTTTCGTATAAACTGTAAATGGCTTCATTGATCATCGGCATTAAAATACGGT
Source organism: Bacteroidota bacterium (assembly GCA_028877045.1). Lineage (GTDB taxonomy): Bacteria > Bacteroidota > Bacteroidia > Chitinophagales > Chitinophagaceae > CAIQDX01. The sequence continues at coordinate 1,799 of JAGWPQ010000069.1, forward strand.
TGGCAATAAAACCGGGATAATCATTTACAACACAAGGAATTTTATTTAATTGTTTACTTAATTCAACAATTTGTTCTGTCACTTCTTTTTTTGTTGCATAACCATTGATGATCTCTACCAGTTTCATTACCGGTACAGGGTTCATGAAATGCATACCAATCACTGAATCGGCGCGTTTTGTTACTGCTGCAATTTTGGTGATGGAGATAGATGATGTATTGGTTGCTAAAATTGTTTTTGCAGGAGCGGCTTCATCTAACTGTTTAAATATTTTTAATTTCAGATCAACATTTTCTGTTGCTGCTTCAACAACCAGATCGGCATTTTTAACACCAGCAGGTATTTCGGTAAAAGTAATAAGATTAGAAAGTGTTTTCTTTTTATCTTCTTCGGTAATGATGGATTTTGCAATTTGCCGGTCTAAATTTTTTGCAATGGTTGCCAATGCCTTTTCTAATTGCGCAGCATTAACATCGATCAATGAAACTGTAAAACCATTTTGTGCAAATACATGTGCAATGCCGTTTCCCATGGTACCGGCACCGATCACTGAAATATTCTGGAACATAATTTCGGGTGTTGATGAAATAAAGATTAAAAATCGGAATTAATTTTTAATTGCAGCATAAAGTTATGCAGTACAAGTGTGCGACGCAACAGGTGCTGAATAAACGTTCAACAGTTGGGAACAAAATAAAAAAACTAAAAAAAGAAAAACTAAACCGTTCAATTTTGGAGAAACTAATTCGTGTAATTCGCAAAAATTCGTGTAATAAAGAAGAAAAAACTAAAACCTTCTACAAATAAACAAATAAACCATTAATTCTTATTCTTAAAATCCCCCCGCTTCCATGCCTGAATAAAATCGGCCCAGGCCATTGGATTAAAAATATTTTGCGGAGGTAATTGTCCGGCATAATAATATTTATTAGCCTGTTGTTTTAATTGATAATTCACCGCTTCGCGGCCATCCTGCGGCAACGATAACATCAATGCCCTAAGCTTTGCCTGGTCGGTATTTTGGCGTGCTATTTCGAACATATCATCCGGAATTACTGTGTTTGCAAAATCTCTTTCAAATTGTTCGCGGGTAGGACGAGGTTTTAAAATGGTGGCAGGTAAATAGTTGGTATCGCTTACCAACAAAACAATTAAACTGTATTGATTGCCGGTAAGATTTTTGGGCATTTCGTAACTCTTATCCTTAAAACCAATGGACGAAAAAGTAATATGATCGCCTTTTAAAACAACGATCGAAAACACACCGTCATTATTGGTAATGGTACCTCTTCCTTTATCTTTTACAATAACACTGGCAGCAGGAACAGCACGCAAACTATCTGATGTCATTACCACACCAAATAACTGGATCACTGAATCTTTGGGAGGATTATTCTGCGCCTTTACCTGTTGCAAAATAAAAAATCCGCTTAATAAGAGAATGTATCGTAAAGCTTTCGTCATCGGCACAAAAATAAGAATTCAATTATTGTAAAACGATAAACATCTTTATTTTTAATTTGTTTATACTTCGTAATTCATAACAAAGTAAACTACCTGATTGTTAACTTTGCGCCCTATTAATCTTTTTAACAAAAACTTTCATGATGACAGAAGCGGATATTTTAAAGGCCCTCGGCAATGTACAGGAACCCGATCTCGGCAAAGACTTAGTGACATTGAATATGATCAAAGATCTTGCGATCGATGGCAACAGCGTTAGTTTCACAATTGTTTTAACAACCCCGGCGTGCCCGATGAAAGATATGATGCGTTCGGCCTGCGAGAATGCCATTAAAATTCTGGTAAGCAAGGAAGCTGTTGTAAAAATAGATTTTACTTCTAATACTTCTTCCAACCGAAAAGATGCGCAACAGGAATTAAAAGGCGTAAAAAATATCATTGCTGTTGTTAGTGGAAAAGGTGGTGTTGGTAAAAGTACTGTTGCAGCTAATTTAGCATTGGCATTGGCCGAAGGCGGTGCCAGCGTTGGTTTGATGGA
>JAGWPQ010000722.1 GCA_028877045.1 Bacteroidota bacterium
GAAAAGAAGAAAATAAGTTGCTGTTTTTTGAACCACGATGGACACAAAGGTTTTCTCAAAAAACACAAAGGTACCTTCGAGAACTTTGTGTTTCTTCGCTTTGCGGTCTTTGTGGTAAAATAAAATTGCTCAACAAAGTTCAGAACGTTGAAGAGTGCGACGCAACGGCAGCTAAATTAAAATCCAGAAGCCAGCTACATAATTATGCTTCCACCACTTCTGTTTTGCTAAAATAATCGTGCAGGGTTTTATCTAAAAAAGGAATAAAGAACATATCGATCAAAATCAATCTGGTGAGGCTTCTGATGAGAATGGAAATGAAATTTGGCTTGTTCCCATTTTTATCAACCACCTTGGAAATGCTGAACCATTTGCCCGGCGTGCGTGCAAAAATGCTTTCGAAAAGAGTGTAATAAATAAATAAGATGCCAAAAAAGAACCAGCCGAAACGATAATAATGAATGTGGTAATACACCACATACCACTGATGAATTTTTGAAATTAAATAACTGATCAAAAAAATTATTAAAGTATCGATCAGGAAATTTAACACCCTGGTACCGGTTCCAACTTTATTCATGCTGCAAACTTACCACATCGAATAGATTTTGCAAGCTTGAAGTATTACTTTTGCGCAAAATAATTGTTTCATGAATTTGATCGAAGAATTAAGATGGAGAGGGATGATTCAGGATATCATGCCCGGCACTGAAGAGCAACTGACTAAAGAAATGACTAATGCCTATATTGGTTTTGACCCTACTGCCGATAGTTTGCATATTGGAAGTTTGGTGCCCATTTTATTGTTGGTGCATTTGCAAAAAGCAGGTCACAAGCCTTTCGCATTAGTGGGCGGCGCAACAGGTATGGTTGGTGATCCGAGCGGAAAAAGCGAAGAAAGAAATTTATTGAGCGAAGATGTTTTGCAGCACAACGTAAAATGCGTGAAAGCACAGTTAGAAAAATTTTTAGACTTCGACAGCACCAAGAAAAATGCTGCCGAAATGGTGAATAATTATGATTGGTTCAAAGATTTTTCTTTTCTGCATTTTATCCGCGATGTGGGCAAACACATTACCGTTAATTACATGATGGCAAAAGATAGTGTGAAGAAAAGAATTGAAGGCGATGCAGGCATGAGTTTTACCGAATTTACCTATCAATTAGTACAGGGTTATGATTTTTACTGGTTGTATAAAAATAAGAATTGCAAACTGCAAATGGGTGGCAGCGATCAATGGGGAAATATTGTTACCGGTACAGAATTGATTAGAAAAAAAAATGGTGGCGAAGCGTTTGCATTTACCTGTCCGTTAATTACAAAAGCCGATGGCGGCAAATTTGGCAAAACTGAAAAAGGAAATATCTGGCTGGATGCAAAGAAAACATCGCCATACCAATTCTATCAGTTTTGGTTGAATGCAAGTGATGAAGATGCAAAAAAATGGATCAAAATATTTACGCTTTTACCAAAAGATGAAATTGAAAATTTATTAGCGCAGCATGAAACTGCGCCTCACCTAAGAGCATTACAAAAAAAGTTGGCCGAGCAACTAACCATTTTTGTTCACGGCAAAGAAGATTTTGATTTTGCAATAAAAGCGAGTGAAATTTTATTTGGTAACGATACCGCTGAATTATTAAAATCGTTAAATGAAGAACAATTATTACAGGTGATGGATGGTGTGCCAACTGTAGAAATCAATAAACAGCAATTAGCCGAAGGTTATGATCTGGTAAGCTTTTTAGCCGATACTCAAATTTTTTCGAGCAAGGGTGAAGCAAGAAAAATGTGGCAGGGCGGCGGCGTCGGAATAAACAAGATAAAAGTGAAAAGTGAAAGGTCAATAATTAATTCCGATGATCTTTTGCAGGAAAAATATTTATTGGTTCAGAAAGGAAAGAAGAATTATTTTTTAGTTATTGCAAAATAATTGAAAGACTCAAGATACAAGTCTCAAGAAACAAAGGACAAGTTTCAAGTTGCGTCTTTCTTGTTACTTGAGACTTGTACCTTGAATCTTGTTATCATTTAACTTCTTTAATTGCATTCCAGAATGCATGTGCAACCAAATCGTTTCCATTTGCATTAAGATGAACTTTATCAACTGTTAAAATACCCGATTCTTTATTTTCTGGATTATTTGCATTTATATACTCGTAAAATAAATGACGCAGGTTAACGAATTTCAGGTTATTTGCCTCGGCAAAATTTCTTATCCATAAACAATACAAATTCAGATCAGCATCCTGATCATTAGTGCCATCGGCCTTTTCGCCAATCACAGCCGGTGTACTTATGATCACTTTAATATTATGTGCCTTTAGTTTTTTAACGATGGCTTCATAAAATTTTCCAAATTTATCATAGTCGGTTCCGGTGCCCATTTTCTTATGCCACACATCATTCACTCCAATAAAAATCACAACAATATCCGGCGACTTAGAAAGCACATCGTCCTCCAACCGCAGATACAGATCATAAATTTTATTTCCGCTGATACCCGAACCAATGGTTTCATATTTTTCAGATAGCCCCTCATTCTTGATCATTTCATCAATTAAATAAATAAAGCCGCCCGGTTGTACACCCATTTGTGTAATTGAATCACCGAAAAAAAGTATTTTCTTTTTTTTGTTATCCGATCTGAATGACAAAATGAACATTGATATTACAAACAAAACAAGAAGTGTGATCTTAGAAGACATGTTGTTGATTTTATTTTAATAATTGAGGTTTTTCTCTGTACACTTTCCAAACAAATTCGCCGAACAAAGTATTTGCCCATGCAAACCATTTACGTGTAAAGTTAGTGCTATCATCCTTGTGAAAGGATTCGTGTATAAATCCTGTACCTGCATGCGTTTTCTGCAGCATATCCAAACATAATTTTATTTCTCTATCATCTGTTGAAGTTAGGCCACGCATAATAATACTCAATGGCCATACCATATTCATCCCTGCATGTGGTCCTCCAATTCCTTCTGCAGCTTTCCCTTTAAAGAAAAACGGGTTGTTTGATGAGAGAATAAATTTTCTGGTATTGATATACACAGGATCATTAACTGATACTACATTTAAGTATGGCAACGATAACAATGACGGAACATTTGCATCATCCATCATATTATAACTTCCAAAACCATTTACTTCGTAAGCATAAATATTTCCTGCAGAAGAATGTTTTACGATCGATTCTTTTGCCAATGCTTCTCCCAAATATGCAATTAACGAAGCTGATTGCTGCATTAAAATTTTCCAGTCAGAATTTGATTGAACAGGCAACTGCTGCAATTGATGCAAAACTTTTAGCGCAAATAAATTATCCGGAATTAAATATGGGAAAACGGTTGCATCATCACTTGGACGAAACATAGAACAAATTAACCCGTTAGGTTTTACAGGATAACCATATCCGCTTAATGGAATGCCATCAGTTGCCCATGAAGTAGTACGTTGAAAAGTATAAGGGCCTTTATCTTGAAAACGTTGTTGCTCTTTAAAAGTTTTTACAACAAGAAGCATTGCTGCTAGCCATTGTTCATCGAAGATGGAAATATCTCCTGTTGCAGCATAATAATCGCAACTTAATCTTATTGGATAACACAAACTGTCAATTTCCCATTTACGTTCGTGCACACCGGGTTTCATTTCAGTAAAGTCGCTTTTCCATTCGCTTATTTTATTTTCATCTTTATAAAAAGCATTGGCGTAAGGATCTTTTATGATACATTTTGACTGACGACGAATAACACCTTTAATTAATTGCTGCAAATCTTTATCTTCTTTACACAAAGGCAAATATGGCCAAACCTGTGCAGTAGAATCGCGTAACCACATGGCATCAATATCGCCTGTAATAACGTACGTATCGGGTTTCCCGTTGACTATTTCAAAATCAACAGTCGTATCTAATGTGTTTGGAAAACAATTCTCGAACATCCATCCAATTTCTTTGTTGTTAATATTTCTCTTCACATCAACAATAATTTTTTCTACTGCTTTGCTCTTAAATTTTCGTTGGGTTTCCGGTCTCCGAACAGTTGGAAAATTGTTTGTTGCATTTTGAGCAAAAGAATATTTTGAAAAGACCAAGGCAGCCGATGCTAAAGAAGATTGCCTGATGAATTGTTTACGGTTCATTTATTAAAAGTAAAAAACTGTTATGAATAATAAGATGAATTATTTTGCAAAAAATATTTTTGTTTTATGCAATTGCAGTTTCTCAGCATCTCATAGTAAATTGCATCATGAAAAAATTGTTTTTCATCTTATTATTTTCTTTTGTGTCAGTTGAAACTTTATTTGCAAACGATACAACAAGCGTGAAGATCTTTTTCGAAAGAAATGAGTTTAAACTTTCAGAATCGGAACAAAAGATCCTAGATGATGTAAACCCCAATGACAGCAGTATCATTTTAAAAAATATCCGCATTTACGGTTATTGCGATTCGCAGGAAAAAGATGACGCTAAACATTCATTATCGCTGCAAAGAGCTGTCGAAGTAAAAAAATATTTAATTGGCAAAGGGATCAATCCTTCCATCATCACTACTGTTGAGGGGAAAGGGAAAAAGGTCATTCAGGCAACCGACGAAGCAACTGATAAAGCCAGCCAGGTATTGGTGGTAATTGAATATGAAGCCATTGCCCAGGAAGAAGCCCCAATCATCATTCAAAGCACCCGAAAAAAGAAAGATAACGACGAATAATTTGCTATAAAATCAGGCGTCAATCTTTTTTTTGGTACATTTTAACCTCAACCCTATTTTTGCACCCCGATCAAAGCAAAATTGTTTTGATTTTTGGACTGGGTTATGGTGTAATGGTAGCACTACAGTTTTTGGTACTGTCTGTCTAGGTTCGAATCCTAGTAACCCTGCAAAACCTTGATACTTTTCGGTATCAAGGTTTTTTTATTCGCCTAATAGTTTATTAAATTCGCATTACCTGGATATAAAGCAATTAATTTTGTTGTGCATTAATGATTGAATTTTTATGCAAACACAACTAAAGCAACTGAATAAGAATTTTGACGGATTATTTTTTTTCGACAACACTTCCATTCATCAGGCACAATTAAGAGCTTATTCAACCGATGCATCGGTTTATCAGGAAAAACCATTGGCAGTTGCCATTCCAAAAAATGTTGATGATATAAAAAAATTAATTGCTTTTGCCAACGAGTATGCTGTTACATTAATTCCCAGAGCAGCAGGAACTTCTTTGGCCGGACAAGTTGTTGGCAATGGAATTATTGTTGATATCTCGAAATTTTTTACACAAATTTTAGAAGTTAACAAAAAAGAAAAATGGATTCGTGTGCAACCCGGCGTGATCCGCGATGATCTGAATGTTTATTTAAAACCATTTGGCTTGATGTTTGGTCCCGAAACATCAACTGCCAGCAGGGCCATGATCGGCGGCATGTTGGGCAATAATTCCTGCGGCCTGCACAGCATTGTTTGGGGTTCGGTTCGCGATTGTATTTTAGAAGTAAAAGTTTTATTGAGCGATGGCAGTGAAGTTATTTTTAAAGAAGAAGCTATTCATTCAATCAATCAACCTTCATCTCTCAAAGAAAAAATTTACAACAACTTATTTCATTTATTGAATGATGAAAAAAATCAATCACTCATTCAGAATAATTTTCCGCAATCGGCTGTAACCCGCAGAAACAGTGGCTATGCGCTGGATAGTTTAATCAGCATGCAGCCATTTAATAAAAATGGAAATGCTTTTAATATCTGTAAATTAATTGCAGGCTCCGAAGGAACGTTAGCGTTTGTTACCGAAATTAAAGTTGCACTGCTTGATCTGCCGCCAAAAGAAATTGCAGTTGTTTGTATTCATTGTAATTCGATCATCGAATCGCTGAAAGCAAACATTGTTGCGTTGCGCCACAAACCAATGGCATCGGAATTGGTTGATAAAAACATCATGGATTTTACCATCGATCATCCCGAATATGGTAAGAACAGGTTTTTTATAAATGGAGATCCGGCAGCCATTTTAATGGTTGAGTTTATGGATGATGATGTAAATATTGTAAAACAAAAAGCAAATGAATTAATCGAATCGCTCAAAAAAGAAAACTTAGGTTATGCCTATCCTGTTCTGTTTAATGAACAAACAAAATATGCATGGGAAGTTCGTAAAGCAGGCTTGGGTTTATTGCGCAATTTAAAAGGCGATACACAACCCGTTAATTTAATTGAGGATTGTGCAGTGAGCACCGACGAATTACCAAATTATATTTTTGATCTGCAACAGGTTTTGGCAAAGCATAAAGCAAATGCATCGTACTATGCACACGCAGGTGCAGGCGAATTGCATGTGGAACCGATGATTAATTTAAAATCGGAAGAAGGATTAAAAACATTCAGAAATATTTTGGCCGATACCGTTGAATTGGTTAAAAAATATAACGGTTCATTATCAGGCGAACATGGAGATGGAAGATTGCGTGGTGAATATATTCCGAGTGTTGTGGGCAACGAAACGTATCAGTTGTTTAAAGAAGTGAAAAATATTTTCGATCCGAAAAATATTTTCAATGCAGGAAAAATTACTGCCACGCCTGCAATGGATACACATTTACGTGTTCAGCAAAAGGCTACTAACCGAAAAATTATAACCACATTTAATTTTTCGGAGAATGATGGCATATTGAGATTGGCAGAAAAATGTTCAGGTTCGGGTGATTGCAGAAAGACACATGTCAGTGGTGGCGTGATGTGTCCGAGTTACATGGCGACGCGTTTGGAAAAAGATACAACAAGAGCGAGAGCCAATGTGTTGCGGCAATTTTTAAGTAATGAATTAGATGAATATCCTTTCAACCATGATGAGATAAAAAATGTTATGGATCTGTGTTTGAGTTGCAAAGGTTGTAAGACCGAATGCCCATCTGGTGTGGATGTGGCTAAAATGAAAGCTGAATTTTTACAACAATATTATAATAGAAACGGAGTTCCTTTCAGAGCCAATCTGATCGCCAATTTCAGCAAACAAATGAAATTGATTTCAAAAATTCCGTGGGCATATAATTGGTTTTATGGTATTTCTATTTTCAGAAAAATTGCAAATAGTATTGTTGGCTTTCACCCCGACAGAACGATGCCAAAACTATCGAATGAAACTTTATTAAATTGGTTTAATCAGCGTCCACCGTCCATTGTCCATCGTCCATTGCCCATAGTATATTTCTTCTGCGACGAGTTTACGAATTACAACGATGTTGAAATTGGAAAGAAAACAATTTTATTATTGGAAGCACTCGGCTATCAAATCATTATTCCAAAACATTTGGAAAGCGGAAGAACTTATTTATCGAAAGGATTAGTGAATAAAGCAACAGAAATTGCAAATAAAAATATTGAATTGTTGTCTGAAGCCATTTCAGAACAATCACCACTGATTGGCATAGAACCTTCTGCCATCCTGACTTTCAGGGATGAGTATATTGATCTGGCTGATGAAAAAAATTATCAGAAAGCAAAACTGTTAGCAAAAAATTGTTTTACGATCGAAGAATTTTTGTCCAATCAATTCGATGCAGGGTTGATCGATAAAAAATTATTTACCACCGAGAAAAAAGAAATCTTAATTCACGGACATTGCTATCAAAAAGCATTGTCCTCGCAAAAATTTATTTCTGCGATCGTAGAAATTCCCGAAAATTATTCATCACAATTAATTCCTTCAGGTTGCTGCGGCATGGCCGGTGCATTTGGTTACGAAAAAGAACATTACCACGTTTCGCAACAAATTGGTGAATTGGTTTTATTTCCTGCCGTGAGAAATGCTGAAAATAAAATTGTTGTTGCATCGGGTACTTCGTGCCGTCATCAAATTAAAGATGGTACACACAAAAAGGCATTGCATCCTGTAGAATTATTGTATGATGCTTTGATAAAATAATTTATCGCCAAAAATCATTTCCGGTTTTTCTCGTAACTTCTTTTAATTGCATAACCAATACCTGATGCAATCAAAACACTCAGTCCGCCATCAATAGGCGCATTATCGATATTAATAGGCAAAGGCGGTTGTGCATGCAGATTATTTGCCACAAATAAAAAAGAAAAAATGAGCAGGCTTATTTTAATAAAGCTGTAAATATTTGAATGATTATTTTTCATCTGGAAGATTTTTAAAAGTTATTCTTTGATAAATTTTTGAAAAGCAGAATGTTCGCCATCACTGATCTCAACAAAGTATATTCCTTTGGGCAGATCAGCAATACGAATGCTGATGCTATTGTTTAACAGGATTGTTTTTTCTGTCCTTCTAACTTCGCCCACTGAATTAATGATGCGGATATCAGCAGAAGAATGATAGTTTTTCGGGAAGCTGATTCGAATAAAATCTTTTGCCGGGTTTGGCGAAATACTGATAGCTGGATTTGAATTATCAACAATTAAATTCTGAATAAAATCTTTTTTTATAATTACCTCGAACCGATCGTTTCCCTGCGATGCAGTATCATCCGTTATTTCAAATTCATAATTAAAATTGTTATTGATTTCTGATAAGCGATTCGAAAATTTATCGTGGAAATATGCAGAAGAATTTGACGGAAGATGTAATTGAGAGACTTTAATAGTAAATAGTGAATTGATTGCTGAATTCAATCCTAATAAAATAGTGTCAGTTTTTCCGAAAGATAATGAACGTGCATCTGCTGCAAGATTTTTTTTATCGCTGCCAATGCTGTAAAAATTAAAATTGGTGTTATTGAATTTATCAAGATCATTTATGTCAGTTGAAGCAGAACTGCTGCTGTCATTGAATTGCAGCGAAACTTCATCCCAAAACTTATTATCCTTTTCAACCTTAAGAATTATTTTATTTTGATCATTCAATCCAAATAAAGAAAGTGGTGTTACATTAACTGTTTTACAATTTTCTGTAAAAGTTATTGTTTGCGAAGTGCCCGTTGTATTCTTCACAAAAAATGCAGCACCCGATGGAATAATGATGCTACTGTTTAATTGTTTGGCAACATAAGCACCGCTTTGTACAGCTTTAAAAGTTTGTTGTGCATTGGCATCCCAAACATAAATATAAGCATTGCTGCTGCCGGCAGTTGTAATTAAGTTTGTGGCCTGTGTAATATCAATTGGTGATGCATAAGGGTTGCCAATTAAATTCCATGTATTGCTATTGCCTGTTGCAAAATTTACATTTCCAGTATTTAAATTTCCTGCTAAAGAAATAATAACATTTGATGGACCGCCGCCTGAATACGTGTCGTTGCCTGCATTTGCGCCATTCAATCCTTCACCATTTTTTCCCCGGATAAATAATAACAAACCTTGTGTTGCATTCCATGTATCACTTGCATTTGAATATGCCTGCCACAAATCGGATGCTGTGTTGTAAGAATAAGCCGAAGCAATATTACCGCCACCAGTTGTAAAACCATTTCCTGCCGGGCCGGTTATATCAACATAACTCAATAAATTATTTAAAGGGATATTATTGCTGAAAGGATGACTCAATAAACGGTAAGCCCTTTGCGGGGAAATAAATTTTTCTACAATTGTATTTCCCGAAATTATTCCTGTAGAAATGCCGATTGATGCAGAGCCGGTATTGTCCGATTTTAATGTAACCGAATTATTTGTATTTAATGTTCCGTTTACATTTACTGAACCTGTTGATGCAATATTCAAACTGCAATTTGTTCCTGCGCTCAGCATTGCATCCGAACCAATATTTGTATTATCCGAAACCGTTAATACGGCTACTGTAGTTGAGTTTTGCAATGTTACCGATGCTGAATTTGAAATATTGATATTTTTAATAGTCTCGGTTTGAACATTATCAATCAAAATATTCCCTGCTGTATTAAAAACAAGAACATCATTTGATGAAATAGAATTTCGATTGGGTGTCCAATTTGTTGCAACATTATAAGAACCGGATGCCCCACCCGACCATGTATAAATATTGGATGACGGATAGGCCGCAAAGCTAAAATTATCGATGGCCATTGCATCGCTATTGCTGTGATTAAGATCATCCCATCGCAGAATTAATTGGTCACCGTTGTTCCATGTTATCCCTGAAATTGTAAAAGATTTTTTTAATTGATTGGCTGATAAAGTACCGTCTAATGCGGATGCGCTTGCAGATGAAACAATCGACGAAAAATTAAGACTGGAATTAGTTGTTAAGGAAGTTTGATTAATATTTGAAAACACAGAACCAGTTTTATATTTGAATGTCCACGTGTTGGCAATATTTGATCCGCCGTTTCTCCATTGTTCTGCTGTAAAACTAACAGTGAACGAATTGAGCGTAATACCTGTGTTGTTTGTAATTAAAAACCCAATGGCATAAGTTCTGCCACTGGTTGGTAATGTGCCTAAGGCTCTGTTAGTAGAACCGGCCGTACCAAAACTATAAATGTTGCCGCTGTTATCACTTCCCGTACCAGTTGCAAAAACAGCATCTGCACCAGTGCCTCCAGCCTTGTAAAATTGCCATCCAGATAAATTACTTCCGCTAACCGGACTTGAAGACAAATTAAATGGCCCCGCACCCGTTAATGGGAATGCGCTTGATTTGCCCGAACTGGGCAACCCATCAAAGTTTTGGGAATATACAGCGCCCGCTGTATTGTAGTTGTACTGGGCATTTGCATTGATAGCAAACGCCAACAATAAAAATAAACAAAGGAATCTTCTCATAAATGTCCTTTTAAGTTGATGAAAAAAATTAGCTTAAAATGAGAAAATGCCGATAACCATTCGCAATTTATCAAATATTTTTATATTCAAATAAAATAATTAAAAAATATTTTTATTATACAATTTAGACTTTAGATTTTTCTTTTTTCCATAAATCCTTATCTTGGCTAAATGAAAAAAATAATTTTAAGCAGTTTTCTACTGGCATGGCAACTCTTCTGGCCGTCACAAGCTCATTCTCAAATGGTTGGTGCAGGCAAAGCAGTTGACCCCTATCATTATAATATTACCAAGTCAAAAACCTTCGATCATGCTTCTGTTGCCTGCGCCCATCCATTAGCAAGCGCTGTTGGAGCCGAAATAATGAAGCGTGGCGGCAATGCTTTTGATGCAGCCGTTGCAGTAGCTGCAGC
>JAGWPQ010000723.1 GCA_028877045.1 Bacteroidota bacterium
CGTCTCCGGTCAATTATTTTTTTATCCCTGTTGCTTTAATTGCCTGGTATGTTTCAACCTCTTTTTCGAAGCTGTATGCCGACAGAAGATCGAATAAATATTCAGAAGAAATTATTTTTATCATTTATACCATTATACTTTTTACTATTCTGATAAGTTCCGCTTCTTTTTTCTTAACCAGTTTTTTTCATTTCAGCTCATATTTATTTTTCTTTTTCATCAGCATACTTTTTTTATTGTTGTCTGTTACAAAGTATGTGATCCGGAAATACCTGCACTCGGCCATTTATCAGGGGAAACTATTCGACAATATTATCATTGTAGGATCCACCGCATCGGCACTCGATCTGTACGAAACGATCAATAAATATTATTATTACGGATATAAATGTATCGGCTTCTTAGACAATACCGTTTCAAAACTGAATGGCTGTTTATATATGGGAAAAGTAAATGACCTCAGCAATGTATTAAAAGAGCATGTGGTGGATGAAGTAGTGATCGCATTGCCCAACACACAAAATAATCAGATCCAGCAATGCATCCAGGTTTGCGATTTTTATTCTACAAAAGTGCGATTGATACCCGATCTCGATCAATATGCTTCTTCTTCCATCCAGGTCAATAATATCGGGTTGGTCCCGGTGATCAATGTTCGGTCACTTCCTTTAGATAAAGCAGAGAACAGATTTTTAAAACGCCTTTTCGATATTTGCTTCTCTCTTGCTTTCTTTCTGATATTGGGATTCTGGCTTTTACCGTTGATCGCACTGATCATTAAACTCACTTCAAAGGGCCCTGCTTTTTTTAAACAGGAAAGATGGGGATTGAATAATGAAAAAATCATCTGTTATAAGTTCCGTACAATGGTTGCAAACAGTTCGGATATTGATAAAAACGGATTCTATCATCAGGCCTCAAAAAACGATTCACGCATCACGCCATTTGGATATTATTTAAGAAGAACCAATATGGATGAACTGCCGCAGTTCTGGAATGTGTTATTGGGCAATATGTCGGTTATTGGTCCGCGGCCGCATCCCACACCGCTGAATATTCAATCGATGCATACAGTAGAAAATTATATGTTACGTCACATGGTAAAACCCGGGATCTCGGGATGGGCGCAGGTCAACGGATGCCGGGGCGAAACACGTGTTCACGGCAGTATGCAGAAAAGAGTTAATTTCGATCTGTATTATATACATCGATGGACTTTTTGGCTCGATAATCAAATCATACTTCAAACCATCATTAATATTATCAGAGGAGATCAAAATGCGTACTAAGAAAAGTGTAAATACCATTCAACTGTTTTTTTTTATCACACTGTTTTCTGTTTGTATTTCCTCCGAAATAAACGGGCAGGTAGTTTGGGAAAATTATCGCAATGAAGTGTATGATTATTTATCACGCATGGCTCAGAAAGGTGTGATCAATTTTGATGATGTAATTAAACCGCTCACACGAATTTATATTGCAAAAAGCCTGCACGAAGTTTCACTTCATTCTAACGAGCTTTCAAAAATTGAAAAAAAAGAATTGCAGTTTTATTTACAGGAATATGCAAATGATACTGATACAAGTCAACCAGCTTCACCAGTCTCCATCTTAAAAAAAGATAATGCCGGAAGATGGCGTGCATTTAATCTTCAGAGTAAAGATTTTTCATTGAATGCCGATCCTATTTTTCAGGGTTCGGATAATTATAATTCCCAAAAAAATTATATCCATCAAAGTATTGGCGCCAATTTATATGGACGAATTGGTAAACATATCGGCTTTCAGTTATCGTCGAACGATATTACCGAAAGCAGAGATGCAAGAGGCAAAGACAGTATCACATTTAAAGAAGCCCAAACCGGTTATGTTTTATTGAGCGATACAGGCAATCACCGCAGTTTAAATTATAACGAACTGAAAGCAAGTATCGGTTACAGCTGGAAGAACGGAACGATCAGCATCGGGCAG
>JAGWPQ010000724.1 GCA_028877045.1 Bacteroidota bacterium
AATCATTTCTTTAAATCCAAATAGTTTTCATGTTGCAAGTGCTGAAGGAACTGCAACAGTTGAAACTTTAAATATTGCAGTTGATACTGCCAAAATAAAAGTTACTGCAGTTAATAAAGTAAGCGGCGAAGTGCCATTATCTGAAGCCGATATCGTAGTGAGTGCGGGACGTGGTTTGAAAGGTCCTGAGAATTGGAAGATGATCGAAGACCTTGCTCACGAATTGCACGCAGCAACGGCTTGCAGCAGGCCCGTTGCTGATGCCGACTGGAGACCGCATCACGAGCATGTTGGACAAACAGGTTTGCAAATTGCACCCAACTTATATATTGCCATCGGTATCTCCGGTGCCATCCAGCATTTGGCAGGGGTGAACAGAAGTAAAATAATGGTAGTAATTAATAAAGATCCCGAAGCACCATTTTTCAAAGCAGCCGATTATGGAATTGTTGGCGATGCATTCGAAGTGGTTCCGCAATTAATAGCAGAGATCAAAAAATTGCACAGTAATTAGTTTGTATTTTAATAATATTCGGAATAAAAAATCCATTCATTAATTTGAATGGATTTTTTGTTTTATAACTTATGCAGTTCGTGTTTCAATTTGATTTATTTTCGTGTACGTTATGAAGAAGATAGAATTAGAAATTGTTGCGCTCTCTCACAGCATCACACAAACACATTCTTATGCTGTTGTGTTGGGCGAAGTAAATGGATTACGCCGCTTGCCGATCGTGATTGGCGGATTTGAAGCACAAGCCATTGCTGTTGCGTTGGAAAGAATGCAACCCAGCAGGCCGTTGACACACGACTTATTGAAAAACTTTATGAACTCTTTTAATGTTGAGTTGCAGGAAATAGTGATCAGTGATTTGCAGGAAGGGATTTTTTATTCGAAATTAGTTTGCAGCAGCGAACACGATACCATCGAGATCGATAGCCGAACAAGCGATGCATTGGCATTGGCAGTTAGATTTGGTTGCCCTATTTATACTTACGAACATATTTTAGAAAGCGCAGGAATTTTAATGGATGATGCTCCTGAAAAAAAGAAAAAAGGCGAGCCTGTTGGTATTCAGGAAACCGGCGGCGGTATAGAAGACCTCACCAGCATGAGTGTAGATGAATTGCAGAATTTATTGAACGAGGTTCTGGAACACGAAGATTATATCCGTGCCATTGCCATCCGCGACGAGATTAATAAAAGAAAATAGAACTACGATTAACAGGATTAATAATGATTACTACGATTTTTCATTTCCTTTTAATCCTAAATTTTCAATCATAGTTAATGATCAGCTTCCCCAACGCAAAAATAAATCTTGGATTAAACATCATCCGGAAACGCGAAGATGGTTATCACGATCTGGAAACGGTATTCTATCCGATCTTAATAAAAGATGTTGTAGAGATCGTTCAGAATAATACCGATTGCAGTATCTCCGGAATTAAAAGCAGCGAACTGAATTTAGAGTTTTCGTGCAGCGGTCTGCACATTGAAACCGATCAGCAAAATAATCTTTGCGTTAAAGCATATCATTTATTAAAAAAAGATTTTCCTGCACTTCCTTCGGTTAAAATTCATCTGCATAAAAATATTCCAATAGGTGCCGGATTGGGCGGCGGCAGTGCCGATGCTGCATTTACACTAAAATTATTGAACACTAAATTCAATCTTAATTTATCTGATCAGCAACTCATTAATTATGCTTTGCAATTGGGAAGTGATTGTCCTTTCTTCATCATCGATCAACCATGTTTTGCAACAGCAAGGGGAGAGAGGATGGAAAAAATTGAGCTTGATCTGTCGGCATATAAATTTGTAATTGTAAATCCGGGTATTCATGTTTCAACAGCCTGGGCATTTGCACAGATCGTTCCGCAAAAGCCAAAAGTTTCTATTAAAAATATTATTCAGCAACCTGTTTCTGTTTGGAAAGGATCATTAAAAAATGATTTCGAAGATGCGGTGATGAAACAATATCCTGCAATTCAACAAATAAAAGAAAATCTGTACAATGCAGGTGCCGCTTATGTTTCAATGAGTGGCAGCGGCAGCACCGTGTATGGAATTTTTGAAAAAGATATTCAACCTGTATTACATTTTCCTCAAAATTATTTTACACAAATTCTCTGAACCTGTTTTTGATTAACGCAACATCTTTATCTTCATACAAAGTCATAAAGATCGCAGATGAAAATTTTGCTTAAGCCCTTACAAATCATTTACTGCATTTATGCACTTATTATTTTTATTATTTTAATGTTTATTGCGCTGCCATTTGTTGTGGTAGCTTCTGCATTCGGCGTTAAGGGCGGTAATTTTATTTACAAGGTTTGTTTGGTGTGGACGAGGATCTGGTATTTCTTCATCGCCATCAGGCACAAAGAAATTTATGAAGCACCACATGATAAAACTCAACAATATATTTTTGTTGCCAATCATATTTCATACATGGATATTCCGCCGATCGTTGCTGCCATCAAACAACCATTAAGGGTTCTGGGAAAATATGAAATGATAAAAGTTCCTGTATTCGGATGGATCTATAAAGCCGCAGTGATCTTGGTTGACAGAAGAGATGCAACGCGACGGTCGAAAAGTGTTCGTGCCTTAAAAGCCGCCATCAATCACGGTATTTCTATTTTTATTTTTCCTGAAGGAACATTTAATATCACCGAAAAACCCCTGAAAGATTTTTATGATGGTGCTTTCCGCATCGCCATCGAAACACAAACACCTATTAAACCGCTTTTGTTTGTTGATACAATCGACCGTTTGCATCATAGGAATATTTTTGAATTAACTCCCGGAAAATGCAGGGTTGTTTTTTTGGATGAGATTGAAGTAAAAGATTTTACCATGAATGATATTCAGCAACTCAAACAACATGTGTATCGTTTAATGGAAGAAGGATTGAAACGATACAGAAATTACCCCTAACCCCTGCAGGGGAATAAGAATCTCACAATAAAATCATGAATCGCGTATTTTAGCATTCTGCAATGAGCAATCAAGAAAAAAAAGATACACTATTTTCAAACTCCCCTTTGGGGGATGGGGGTTTGTTCGCAGAAGTAATTATACCATTGGCATTACCCGCAACTTACACCTGGTCTGTACCTGGGCATTTGCAGCAAGCCGCTAAAGTTGGAATAAGAGTAGAAGTGCAGTTGCGCAATAAAAAATATGCAGGCATCATTAAAAATATCCATCAGCAAAAACCTGCTGCATTTGAACCAAAAGAATTATTGAATATTCTGGATGATGAACCGCTGGTGTACGAAAAACAATTGCAGCTCTGGCAATGGATCTCGCAATATTATATGTGCAGCGAAGGCGAAGTGATGCAGGCAGCCATCCCGTCGAACTTAAAATTATCGAGTGAAAGTATTTTGATCTGGAATGAAGAATATGGTATCGATTTTTCTGATCTGAATGATGAAGAATATCTTGTTGCCGAAGCCCTGGAAGTGAAGAAGGAACTGCGTTTGAGCGAAGTACAGCAATTGCTCGATGCATCGCATGTATATCCTGTTATCAAAAAACTGATCGATAAAAAAGTTTGTTTTATTTGGGAAGAACTGAAAGATAAATACAAAGAAAAGACTGAAATATTTATTACACTTCATGCCGATTATCACAACGAAGAAAAATTAGCCGGCCTGTTAAATAACTGGAGCAAAGCACCCAAACAAATGGAACTGCTTCTATCGTATCTGCATTTGATTAAAACCGAAGGCGAAGTGATTCAGTCAGCATTATTAAAAAAATCAAATGCCACTGTTGCACAATTAAAAGGATTGATCGATAAGAAAATTTTAATTGCAGAAAAAAGGCCTGTCAACCGAATTAAATCCCTTCCGCAGGATACCAATATCGATTTCGATTTTTCCGATGCACAACAACTGGCTGCTGTAGAAGTATTAAATGTATTTGCCGAGAAACAGGTTTGTTTGTTGCATGGTGTTACTTCGAGCGGTAAAACACAATTGTATATTCAGTTGATTGATGAATACATTAAAAAAGGAAAACAGGTTTTGTATCTGTTGCCGGAGATCGCACTGACATCACAAATTATTCGTCGTTTGCAAAAACATTTCGGCGGACAAATTGCGATCTATCATTCCAAATTCAATCCCAACGAACGCGTTGAGATATGGAATAAAATAAAGACCGGTGAAGCCAAAGCTGTGCTGGGTGCAAGATCATCATTGTTCTTACCATTTCATGATCTCGGATTAATTATTGTTGATGAAGAACACGATGCATCTTTCAAACAACAGGAACCTGCGCCGCGTTATCATGCACGTGATGCAGCCGTTTATTATGCTTCCTTATTTAATGCAAAAGTTTTATTAGGCAGCGCCACACCATCTGTTGAAAGTTATTTTAATGCACAGCAAAATAAATACGGATTGGTTGTTTTAAACGAACGTTATGGCAATGTTGAATTACCATCTATCGAATTGATCGATGTAAAAAAGATCCCGCAAAAAGACAGATCAAAAGTTGCATTATCACCGCAACTCATTGCTGCCATTGAATCATCGCTGCAACAAAAAAAACAGATCATTCTTTTTCAAAACCGCCGTGGCTATTCACCATACATGATCTGCAATACCTGCGGATGGATACCGCAATGCCAGCATTGTGATGTTACACTTACTTATCACAAAGCAAAAAATAAATTAAGTTGTCATTATTGCGGTGCAACTTATC
>JAGWPQ010000725.1 GCA_028877045.1 Bacteroidota bacterium
CAATCCTGATGTACCTACAGAAGCATTATTGGAGCGAATGATGAAAGTTTTATATCCGCCCTTATCAAAAAATTGTTCAAAGAATGCAGGATTGGCTGCTAATGTTTTTGCTTCATCTTCAACCATCGGAGATATTTGAGGTGTTGATGAAGGGAAACCGTAAAACATCAATAGCCTGAAAGCTTTTTTCTCTGCTTCAATCATGGCAAGGGTTTCGTTGTTTCCCACAGCCGAACATTTAACCGTTACGGTTCCGTCGGCAATATTGTTGGCAGTTGCAACGGCAACATCAACAACAGGGTGATCGGATTTATTGGGTTTGCATGTAGCGCCTGTAAACAGGATGAAACAGAATATGGCGATTAGTGTTTTCATTTTAGTATTTATTTATTTTGAGTAATAAAGTTTTGCCTTCTTCTAATTTCTTTTTTATTTCTTCGGCACCGCTTGTCACTTTACAAATAGAGAATTCGCCCTGCACCTGATCGATCTTTATTTTACCGATCGGTATTTCTCTTTTGTATTCTTTGCCGTCAACATTCAATGTTTCATTAATGAAAACAATGAGCTCGGAACTTTGGCTGAAAATGATAGACTTGTCTTTATTCAAGTTCATATCGGAGCCACCTTTAATAAATACTTTTTCGGGCAATCCTTTTTTATTATAAGATTCAACTTTTATAATTTTCATCGGCACTGGAAAAACTTCGTTCACCCATGCATTATAATTTTTTTCCAATGGACCGATGGTGTTGTTGATAGCGATTTGCTGATCGGTTGTTTGGGTTTTGATGGTTTGCGAAAAAGTTCTGCTGGCTTTTACCATACCCGTTGATACATCAATGATCTGTAAACTGATCGTTACCGAAGCCGTAGTAACATTGACTGTTGTGGTTTTGTTGGTAAAATAATCCATCCGGTTTTCGGTGCCGCTTTGCGTTGTTAGCTGACTCAGATTGCCCGATACCAAATATTGTGCACCAATACTTTTGCTTTGCTCGGCCAGGAAACTGCTGTTCATAAAATCTTCCTGCTTCTGCAGTTTTCTTTCTTTGATAATTTCATCGAGCTTAGTTCGGTCAACTACCGTAAACCTGTTTTTTTCTGCAAATGTTTTTGAAACACTTGCCTGAAAAATACTGATATAAGTTTGACTGATATTGGAAGATGTTAGCGGCAATATTCCAATAGTGAAATGATCTTCACTGGATGGAACATCTGTTTGTGCATTGGAGGCAAGAAAAATTAAAAGCAATGAAAAAAAGAGAAATTGTTTCTTCATAACATTCGTTTTTAAATTGTTAATCATTAAAAACTTTTACGGTGGCTTGAATAAAACACTTTTGAATCACTTGTTTTACAGAGGACAGACAAGCAAAATGTTTACAGTTAGTTTTGAAATAAGATAATATCCCAAGTTAAATTTTAGCAGGTAAAACAAATATGACTTTTATCATGTTTGTACCAGATCGCTTCTTGGATTAAAATAAAATATTAATGGTTTAAGTTGCAATGAACACAATAGATATCCAGCCCGTTGCCAATGCTTCGGTTGTGTTATTTAAAAATAAAATATTGCAGTGCTGTTTCTGTTTTTACAGCAGACTAATTGATATGCAGTTTGTATTTTCCTTTTACAACACCCGGTCCTTTTCTGTCCCAAATTTTAAATGAAACGTCAAAGTCGTTATTGCCATCCGAATTTTTTTTGGTGATGACTGCCGATACATTCAATATCTTGGCTATGTCGGCAGGCAAACCGTCTGTTTCATAATTTTTAAAAAGATCGTCTGCATCTAAAACAATATTGCCTTTGGAATCTGTTACTCTTTCTGAAACGCCTATAAATGATTTGTTATCTATTTTCACCCAGCCGGTATCGGTTTCCAGTGTCATTATTACTTTTTCGTTTACATTGGCGTTATTGTTGGGTTTTATGTTTCTGTCTTCGGTCATTAAGTATGCCTGAGAAATTTTTACGTTTTGTGCTTCCAATTCGATATTGTTTTTAATGGTTGCACCGGTAAGTCCACCGGCATTTTGCGTAGTAACTTCCTGACCTTTGATAACAGTGTTCTTGTTGTTTGTGGATGTGTTATTGCAGCTGCATAAAACAAATGGTATTATAGCAGCAGATAAGAAATACTTCTTCATGTCTATAATATTTGTGTTAAAAATTGGTTTAAGGGCGAAATGGTTTTGATACCATTACTTAAATGTACGAACGATTTAATATTACTTGCTGAATTTATTTGAGAATGTTGAAGAGTGCGACGCCACTGCAGTTGAACAGAAATACAGCAGCCGGCTACATAAAAATTTTATTTCCAATGATCGATGTGCAGTTTATTAAAAAAGTCTTCTTCTTCCATTTCTTTAACGCAGCCGGGTTGCAGGTTGTCTAAACTTAAATCTTCGATGGATAAACGAATCAACCGGTTGCAGCGATGCTTAACAGCTGCCACCATTTTGCGTATTTGGTGAAATTTACCTTCGGTTACAGTGATGGTTAACCATGTGTGCGGATGATGTTTTTTTATTTCGGTTTCATTATCGGCAATGTTTGAAGGCTTTTCAACAATAGATGCTTCGCATGGAGAAGTAATATAATCTATACCACCTTTTATCCGGATGCTTACACCTTTTTTCAGTTGCACGATCGTTTCTTCAGTTACTTCATTTTTTACCTGAACGAGATAAGTTCGTTGATGCGGGATCTTACTTTCGAATAAAAGTTTGGTAACTTTTTTATTGGTAGTTAAGATCAATAATCCTTCGGAATGATTGTCTAACCGGCCGATGGCATGCGTGCCATCGGGGAAATCAAAATCGATATCGCCTAACAATCCAACTTTATCGGGACTGATAAATTGCGATACCATATTGTATGGTTTATGAAGAATGAAATAACGATGTTTGGTTTTGCTCATGAATGGATGCAAACATAGATTAACTTAAACGGTTCATTAAAATAGTATCGATCTTTTTAAAAAGATGATATGGCTTATATGTACGCCATTCGGGTATATCCATTAATTCGATGTAATAATTGAGTTTCTTTTTTTTAAAGTCGTGTTGCGTTGCTTCGGGCATATTCAATGCAACGATCCAACCGTTTTCTTCACTTACTTCTTCATACCATTCCTGATAATAATCTCTGTCGCTGCTGTGAAAGTTTAAAATATTTTCGGTGATGAGGATGAATTTTGAAATGTTTTGTTTGGAGAAGAGATCAATCACTTCGCGTTTCAATTCCATGATATCATTTTCAATGGCATCGTTCCATTCGCCGATCATTTCAATGATAACGAAATTTAGTTCGTAATCAACATCCAATACTTTTACATACAGAGTCCGGCTGCCGAAATCATCCCACTGCGGGTGGATATAATAATTATAAATTGTTTGAGAGAATTCAAACTCGCTGTAAACTCTTCCGTAGAAAGGAGAACGCTTATCTTCTTCAGAAACGTAGATGTGACGCCAATTATAAAAGGGTTCAATGTTGTGCATGACCACTCAGTTGCATTGCATTAACAGCTTTTTTTACGCTGCCATGTTTTAATAAAAGTTCTTTCGCTGTTTCGTAATCGTGCAAATTTAATTTATCCATTACCATCTTAACACCGCGGTCAACCAGCTTAACATTGGTGAGTTGCATGTTCACCATTTTATTATCTTCAACCCTTCCCAATTGTATCATCACAGTTGTTGAAATCATGTTCAGTACCAACTTTTGTGCTGTACCACTTTTCATTCTGGTACTGCCTGTAACAAATTCGGGTCCTACCACAACTTCAACAGGATAATCGGCAGCATCACTGACAGGAGAATTTGGATTGCACGAAATACTTCCGGTAATGATATTGTGTTTGCGGCATTCTTCCAATGCGCCAATGACATAAGGTGTTGTGCCGCTTGCAGCCAAACCGATCACTACATCTTTATCTGTGATACGATATTTTTGAAGGTCGGCCCATCCGTCTTCTTTACTGTCTTCTGCAAATTCAACAGCTTGTGTTATGGCTTTTTCGCCACCGGCAATGATACCGATGACCAAACCATAAGGCACACCATAAGTTGGCGGACATTCGCTTGCATCAACGATTCCCAAACGTCCGCTTGTGCCGGCACCGATATAAAATAATCTTCCGCCGGCCAGCATTTTATCGCTTATAACTGATGTTAGTTTTTCTATTTGAGGAAGAGATCTTTCAACAGCTAAAGGAACTGTTTTGTCCTCATTATTAATATCGATTAAAATTTCTTCGACAGTCATTCCTTCCAAATGCCTGTATTTTGAAGATTGCTCTGTTACTTTGATAAACTTGTTCATGATATATTGTTAAGCGTGATACTTAACCAATCCATCCATTGGCTTTTTTAAAACATTGCCGAGCTCTAACTCGTAAGTGCCGCAAAGTTCCTGCAATATATCCTTAAAACCAAATGCAACACTTCCAATAAAATTAATTGGCATAATCCAACTTTCTCTGAATTTATACAGATGTGTAAAGAAAAAATCATTCAACCCATCTTCAATAATATTCTCTATCATATAATGCCCGCGGTTCTCGGCCAAAAAAACGGCAAAGGTAGCAAGGTATCTGTTGGCCAATGGTTCTTTATAGACCTTCTCTAAAATTTCAACAGTGTTGGTTGTAAATTTTGCATCAAATCTTGCCATCAGATCGGCATCAAAAGTATTATACAAATAGTGCTGGATAACTTTTTTTCCGAGATAAGCACCGCTGCCTTCATCTCCTAAAATGTATCCTAATCCCGGACTGTTTTTCACGATCTTCTTTCCATTATAATAACAGGAATTTGATCCTGTTCCCAAAATACATGCAACTCCCTTTTGGTTGCCGCACAATGCTCTGGCCGCTGCCAGCAGGTCGGTATTTACTTCGATGGCGGCAGATGGAAATAAATTTTTTAATGATTGTTTGATGATCTTGGAATTATTGGGATTACTTAAACCTGTTCCATAAAAATAGATTTCATTTACTTCTGTAAGTTTAAGCTTGGGTAATAATTCTTTTTGTAATAATGAAATGATTTGCTGGCCGTTTAAAAAATAAGGACTGATGCCTTGTGTTAAAATCGTTTTCTTTTTTCCGTTTTGCAATAAACACCATTCACATTTTGTGGCACCACTATCGGCAATTAGTTTAACTGACATAAAAAAAATTTATAACCGTTCGGATATTTTCAAACAAGCGTATTGAATTTTAATACGGATATTCGCTTTCTAAACTATTAAGGTACAAAGAAGCAACAATTATGGGAACAAAAAAATTACAAATTTGGTTACCGCTTATATTTTCGGTGATGATGATTCTGGGAATGATGATCGGATATGAAATAAAAAGCAGCACCAGATCGAACGGTTTTTTTTCATCTTCCAGATCATCTTCTTTAGAGGAAGTGATGGATCTGGTAAAAGGTAAATATGTTGATGCTATTGCTCCTGATAGTATTAACCAGGTTGCCATCGAAGATATATTGGATCACTTAGATCCTCATTCTGTCTATATCCCCGCCTCAGACCTTAAAGAGGTGAATGA
>JAGWPQ010000726.1 GCA_028877045.1 Bacteroidota bacterium
AAAACTCCATAAAGTTAACGCCACCAAAGGTTGCAGCGTATTGATCCTGTTTGCCGCCGGCCAAACCCAGATCATTTCTTTCAATATCGTAAGCATAATGTGCAATGTCGTAATCGCCCAACGGAAGGTTCAGCATTTCAACAAATGCACCAATGATGGCAACAACTAAAGTTGATGAAGTTCCTAATCCGCTTCCCGCTGGTGCATCAACAAAAGTTGATAAACGAAAACCATTTTTTATGGCAGCATAATCTTTTTGAATGCGGTTATAAACCCCTTTTACCAGATCTAATTTTCCATCAATTGGTAATTCATTTATTAATTCAAAACGTTGTTCTTCCTTGCGGTCTAATGCTTCAATAATAATTTTATTTTCATTCAGCGGTTCAATCGATGCGGTGGCATACAACGAAATGGTGGCATTTAAAATGGCGCCGCCAAATTCGTCGCTATACGGACTAACATCGGTTCCGCCGCCGGCCAAACCCAACCGCAATGGAGCTTTACTTCTGTAGATCATTTTTATTTTTTTGTACTTAGCTGTAGTATTTCAATTAAACTTTTGTTGCCCCTGATTCTTCCAGTGGAAGAATCGCACACTTCAACTGCAACATATAACTCATCATTCATTACTTATAATTCAACGATCGTGTCAGCCAAAATCTTCCAACTATATTTCTTTTTTTCTTCACGAAGTTGAGGTAAAAAATATTCTTCGCCTAATCGATACAATTCAATGATTTTTTCAGCAATTGAATTTGCATTTGGTTCGGCAACCAATCCAACTTTTCCGTCGGGAACCAAATCGGGTAAACCACCTACATTCGTTACCAGCATTGGCTTTTCGAAATGATAGGCGAGTGGTGTAACTCCGCTTTGAGTTGCATTGCGGTATGGTTGAATCACAAAATCGGCGGCACTTAAATAATATTTTACATCGCTGTCGGAAATAAAATCAGTTCGTAAAATTAAATTGTCTTTAATGTTTAACGATTCAATTAATTCATCATACAATTTTCTGTCTTCATAAAATTCACCGGCAACTAATAATTTTATTTTTGAATTACGGATTCTTTCATCATTCATCGCTTCCAACAAAATATCCAATCCTTTATATTTTCTGATGAACCCAAAGAACAAAATAATTTTATCATCAACATTCAATCCTAATTTTTCTCTTGCGATATTTTTTGGTAATGCTTCACCAAAATTATCATAGAGCGGATGAACGATTTGCTTGGAAGGCTTATTGGTAAAGTCTTTCAGGTCACTTAAAACTTTTGCACTCATGGTCACAAATGCATCGACCGGCTTTACAAAATATTTTGTGAAGGGTTTATCTCCGAAACGTTTTTCGTGCGGAATAACATTATCGGCAATACAAACAACTTTGGTAAATTTATTTCGTTTGGCTAATCGTAAAATGGTTCCCAAACATGGTCCCATAAAAGGTATCCAGTAACGAACAACAATAATATCTGGTTTTATTTTTCGTAATTCGTTGCCAACTTTTATCCAGTTCAATGGATTAACCGAATTAATGTACACTTTAATTTTTATATCAGTTGGTGCAGGTTCAGTTGAATATTGTGTGGTACCGGGAAATAAAAAATCGGGATACTGCAACGAGAAAGTATAAATGGTAGTATGGAAATTTTGTTGCTGAAATTGTCTCGCCAATCTTTCATCAAACGAAGCCAATCCGCCACGCAAAGGATGTGCAGGGCCAATAATGATAACCTTTTGATTTGATGGGAACGCTGATGACACAGATAAAACAGATTTTCTTATTTATAATCATTTGTAAAAACACGCCTCTTAAACTCAGGTTTCTTACCAAAATTTAATAATAAACCAACTTCGATATTTGTCGCATTTAAGTAATTCAAAAGCTGTAGTTCATGTTCTTTTACTATATTTTCTGATGCTTTCAATTCAATCAATATTTTATTATCTACAAACAAATCAGCAAAATAGTTTCCAACAATTATCTCATCATATAAAACAGGAATTGAAAATTGCTGTTTACATTCTAATCGTTTTTTTGTAATTCAATCAACAATGCATTCTCGTATACTTTTTCAAGAAATCCAAACCCCAGTATATTATAAACTGTATAAAAACATTTTAAAATGGTGTCGGTTGTTTCTTCATGTAATAACATAAAATCGTTATTAATCAGTTTGGTCAGTGTAATCCGCGTTGCTATCTCTTCAAAGACCAATTTTTTCTTCTACCAGATATTCGTTTCTTTCTGCTGCATTTCTGGTAACAAGTTCTGCAACGAAACCTGAAAGAAATAATTGCAGTCCACCAAGAATTGCTGTTAATGCAATATAAAATGCAGGTTTATTTGTTAGCGTAAAATCTGAATCAATAAATTTTGCTACGATCAAATAAATGATACTCACTAATCCGATCAGAAAAAATAATGTGCCCCAAAAACCAAAAAAGTGCATGGGCCTTTTACCAAAACGATTGATGAACCTGATGGTAAAAAGATCTAAGAAACCGTTCACAAAACGATCCCATCCAAATTTAGTAATACCATATTTTCTGGCACGGTGTTCAACAATTTTTTCGCCAATTTTATTGAAGCCCGCAGCTTTTGCAATCACGGGAATATAGCGGTGCATTTCGCCAAACACTTCAATACTTTTTACCACTTTTTTGCGATATACTTTTAATCCGCAATTGAAGTCGTGCAATTTAATACCACTGCTGAAACGAGCAGCAGCATTGAATATTTTTGAAGGAATGTTTTTTGTCAACGTATTATCGTAGCGTTTCTTTTTCCATCCGCTTACAATATCAAAACCATCTTCAACGATCATTTTTCTAAGCGATGGAATTTCATCAGGAGAGTCCTGCAGATCAGCATCCATCGTAAAAACAATATCGCCTTTTGCTGCTTTAAAACCTTCATTCAATGCAGCACTTTTTCCGTAATTGCGTTGAAATTTTATTCCTTTGAAATGAGTATTATTTTTAGAAATATTTTCAATCACATTCCAGCTGTTATCGGTACTGCCGTCATCAATAAAAATAACTTCATACGATAAATTATTTTCGGTAACAACACGTTCGATCCACGCACTTAATTCGGGCAAAGATTCTTCTTCATTTAATAATGGTATGATGACAGATAAATCCATTTTTATTTTTGTGTTGGTTGAAAGTTAGGATTCTTTTTGGCAATAGCTGCACCCAAAAATGCACCCAATGCACCGGTAATTAAATTAATCATTAAGCCACCTGCTAAAAATGAAATGATGAGTACTTTTTTAGCCATCACAATTCCTTCCTGAATTTCGGCAGCCGACTTGCCTTGCTTTTTTGCTTCATTGATTCCGATGTTTACAAAATGGTCTATTTGGCCCGGAAATATAAAATACACAGAAACTAACGTATATAAAAACAAGATGGAAGTAATGACTGTTGCTGTTTTAAAACTATGTGTAAATAAAATACCAAAATTTACATTTTGATTATTTTGATTGCTGAAATAGATTGCTGATACAACAATCGAAGCAACATAAATAATTGTTCCAATCCAACGGTAATTGTCATTGTAAATAGCGCCGGTAATTTGACCAACAACATTTACAACAATTAAAATTGCCGCAACAATTAATCCTTTAATAATATGTGATGTGATTTTTTGTTCCATGAATTTTGAAAGGATTAATTCTGAAATAATTGCCCTTTGTTAATGATGCCCACTACTTTCCCTTTTAATTCTTTATTGATGAAAGGTGTGTTGTACGATTTGCTTTTGATATTTTCTTTGGTAAGTAAAGATGTTTTATTTCGGTTGAATAAAGTGAGCTCGGCATTGGCACCTTCTTCAATTGTGGCAGATGCGATTTTAAAAATATTTCTTGCGTTAGCGCTGAATAAATTTATTAATTGTCGATTAGTTAATTCGGGTAATACATGGTTCACAACTGCGAAAGAAGTTTCCAATCCAATCATCCCGTATTTTGCATATTCGAATTCGCAGGTTTTATTATCCCAATTTTGCGGCATGTGATGAGATGCAATGCAGTCAATGGTTCCGGCTATCACTGCTTTTCTTAAAGCAAGCATATCGGCTTTAGAACGAAGCGGCGGATTTACTTTTAAATTGGTATCATAATCCTGCAGATCTTCATCACAAAAGAAAAGATGGTAAGGTGTAACGCTGCAGGAAATTTGCAATCCTTCAGCTTTTGCAGCATTAATTAATTCAATGCTTTTTTCTGTACTGATTCCAGTAAGATGAAGTTTACTGTTTGTGTATCGCACCAATTCAATATCCCGTTTAATCATTATTTCTTCTGCAATGGCAGGAATGCCGGGTAAGCCCAGTTGAGTAGAAATAATTCCTTCGTTAATTAATCCGTGTGTGCCGATAGTTTTATCGATAGGCATTTGAATTAAGATGCCGTCGAATGCTTTCACATATTGCAATGCTTTTAAAAATAAGCCCGGTATTTGAACAGGATTCAGTCCATCGCTGAAAGCAATGGCACCGCTGGCGTGCATATCATACATTTCGGCCAGATCTTTTCCTTCAATGTTTTTTGTAACAGTACCCAAAGGATGAATTGTTATGCCGAGTGATTTTGATTTTTGAACGATATATTCTACCTGCGATTTACTTTGAACAACAGGCAGAGTATTTGGTAAAACAAAAACATGAGTAAATCCGCCTGCCATGGCTGCTGCTGCACCCGTTTCGATGGTTTCTTTAAATTCATAACCCGGGTCACAAAAGTGAGAAAAACTGTCGATCCATCCCGGCGAAACGGTTAGCTCTTCTTCAATAGTTGTATCAGCCTTTTCGGTGATGTTATCTTTTATGGAAATTATTTTTCCGTCATCAATTAAAATATCCTTGTTTGAATTATCGAAAGGAGAATTGGCATCGGCAATTAAAACCTTCTTTAGAAGAATCTTCATGAGTATTTGAAAATTTTGCG